>JBDTLY010000447.1:0-2957 GCA_039934535.1 Casimicrobiaceae bacterium
GAGGCCGTCGCGCAGCCATTGCACGACGGCGCCGCCGATGAACACGCTGCCCTCGAGCGCGTAGTCGAGCTTGCCATTGCGCTGCCAGGCCACGGTGGTCAGCAGCTTGTTCGTCGACGCCACGGCCGTTGGACCGGTGTTCATCAGCAGGAAGCAGCCCGTGCCGTAGGTGTTCTTGGCGAGCCCCGGCGAATGGCAGGCCTGGCCGAACAATGCCGCCTGCTGGTCGCCGGCGATCCCGGCAATCGGCAGCGTGGCGCCGTCGACGGTGGCCTCGGCGCAGATGCCGGACGAGGCGACGACCCGCGGCAGCAGCGCGCGCGGGACATCGAAAAGGCGCAGGAGCTCGTCGTCCCAGTCGCCGGTGTGGATGTTGAAGAGCATCGTGCGGCTCGCGTTCGACGAATCGGTGACATGCGCGCGGCCGTCCGACAGGTTCCAGACGAGCCACGCGTCGATCGTCCCGAAGGCGAGCTCGCCGCGCTCGGCGCGCGCCCGGGCGCCGGTCACATTGTCGAGCAACCACTTGAGCTTGGTCCCGGAAAAATAGGCGTCGATGACGAGCCCGGTCCTGGCCGCGATGTTCGGCGCATGTCCTGCGGACCGCAGCTCATCGCAATGCGCCGCCGTGCGTCGATCCTGCCAGACGATGGCGTTCGCGACCGGCCGGCCCGAGGCGCGTTCCCAGACGACCGTGGTCTCGCGCTGATTGGTGATGCCGATCGCGGCGACATCCGTCGCGCGGAGGCCGGCCTTGGCGAGCGCCTCGTGCAGGACGCCCGATTGCGTCGCCCAGATCTCGGTCGGGTCATGCTCGACCCATCCGGGCTGCGGAAAAAACTGCCGGAACTCCCGTTGCGCGGACGCGACCACGGTGCCGGCGCGATCGAACAGCAGCGCGCGGGAACTCGTCGTGCCCTGGTCGAGCGCCAGGATGTGGGGCATGGGGTCCTCGTGATCGATGGGGCACGTTGCGGGGCCCGTCCGGCACAGCGTAAAATGCCCTGTTGCCGGCGCTATTGTAGCGAGCGGCGCCATCGGTCGCGAATGCCTCGGTCGGCTCCCGCGTTCCGCCCACTTCGATCCGATCCGATGCCGCTCCCGCCCAGTCCCGTCGCACGCCAGCGCCTGCATCAGCGCAGTATTACCTACGAAGGCTACCGCCGCGACGACGGCCTGTTCGACATCGACGCGCATCTCGTCGATGCCAAAGATCACGACTTCGAGCTCCTGACCGGCATTCGGCCCGCGCGCGAAGCCGTCCACGACATGTGGGTCCGCGTGACGATCGACCGCGCATTTGTCATCCACGCGATCGACGTCCGCACCGATGGCATGCCGTACCCGGATGCCTGCGACCGCATCGAGCCGTCCTATGCGAAGCTCGTCGGCGCCAACCTCGTTCAGGGCTTCCGCAAGCGGCTGCACGACGACATGGGCGGCACGCGCGGCTGCACCCACGTCACCGAGCTGCTGGGATCGCTGCCGACCGCTGCCGTGCAGACGTTCGCCGGGCTGCGGCGCGAAGACGAAGGCGACGCGAAGCCATTCCAGCTCGATCGTTGCCACGCGCTCGAGACCACCACCGAAAACGTCCGCCGCTATTACCCGAAGTGGTATCGCGGCGCCCGACCGCTTCCAACGCAGGAGTCAGCGTGAAGATCCACGAATACCAGGGCAAGGAAATATTCCGCAAGTTCGGAATGCCGACACCGCGCGGCATGCCGGCCTTCACCGTCGACGAAGCCGTGCGCGCGGCGAAGCAGCTCGGCGGATCGGTCTGGGTCGTCAAGGCGCAGATCCACGCGGGCGGCCGCGGCAAGGGAGGCGGCGTCAAGGTCGCAAAGTCGCTGGACGAAGTGAAGCAGCGCGCAAGCGAGATCCTCGGCATGCAGCTCGTCACGCACCAGACCGGGCCGGGCGGACAGAAGGTGCGCCGCCTGCTGGTCGAGGAGGGCGCCGACATCAGGAAGGAGCTCTACGTCGGCATGGTGGTGGACCGCGCAACGCAGCGGGTCGCGCTGATGGCAAGTTCCGAAGGCGGCATGGATATCGAGGAAGTCGCCGCGAAGACGCCGGAGAAGATCCACAAGGTCTTCATCGATCCGGCAAAAGGACTCACGGACAAGGAGGCCGACGATGTCGCGCGCAAGATCGGCATCCCCGAGGCAAGTGTGCCGCAGGCGCGCGAAGTGCTGAAGGGGCTCTACCGCGCGTTCGACCAGACCGACGCCTCGCTCGCCGAGATCAATCCGCTGGTCATCACCGGCGACGGCAAGGTGGTGGCGCTCGACGCCAAGCTAAACTTCGACGCGAACGCGCTGTTCCGCCATCCCGAGATCGTCGCGATGCGCGATCTCGACGAGGAGGATCCGGCCGAGATCGAGGCGTCGAAATTCGACCTTTCCTACATCTCGCTCGACGGCAATATCGGCTGCCTCGTCAACGGCGCCGGCCTTGCGATGGCGACGATGGACGTGATCAAGCTCTACGGCGGCGAGCCCGCGAACTTCCTCGACGTCGGCGGGGGCGCAACGGCGGAAAAGGTCACCGAAGCGTTCAAGATCATGCTGCGCAATCCGAACCTCAAGGCGATCCTCGTCAACATCTTCGGCGGCATCATGAAATGCGACACGATCGCCGAAGGGGTGGTGGCGGCGTCGAAGGCTGTGTCGCTCAAGGTCCCGCTCGTCGTGCGCATGAAGGGCACCAACGAGGACCTTGGCAGGAAGATCCTGGCCGATTCCGGTCTGCCGATCATCACGGCGAACAACATGGCGGAGGCGGCGGAGAAGGTCGTCGCCGCGGCGAAGGGACAATAGGGAAATTGAAACCGTCGTCCCCGCTCATTTTGGTAACTGAGCGGAGACCCAGTGACGTTAGCCGAAAGACACTGGATTCCCGCCTTCGCGGGAATGACGGCGATGGGAGATCGTCGTCCCCGCTCATTTTGGTAA
>JBDTLY010000448.1:0-2940 GCA_039934535.1 Casimicrobiaceae bacterium
GTCAACCATGTCCTGCTGCGCCACCAGGCCGAGCTCGCGATCGACAGCGAGCCCGGCAAGGGGAGCACGTTCGCCGCGATCCTGCCCGCGGCGCGCGTGACGCTCACCGCGACCGAGGGCGCCGATGTGAGCGATGCGGCGGTGGTCACCAGTAGCTGAGCGCGGCGCGGAACAACGCTTCGAGATCGTCGCGCCCGACGTCCTTCGGCGCATTGCGGATCACGCGGTATTGCGGCTCGGCGCCGGTCGCGAGCGCAGCGATGTGCGAGTCGTCGAAGCCGAGCGCGGCGAGACCGTTCGGCATCGCGGTGGCCCGCATCAGCTCGATCACCCGCGCGGCCAGCACGTCGCCCGCGTCGTCCGCGCCGACGTCGTGTGTGGTCGCCCCCAGGCAGTTCGCGCCGTGGAGATGCCGTTCAGGACAGCAGGGCGCGGTGAAGCGCCACACCGAAGGATTGTTGAGCACGACCGCCATGCCGTGCGGGACGAGCGTCTTGCCTTCCGGATAGCCGTCGACGTGCCAGTCCTTCGTGAGACCCGACACGGCATAGGACAACCCATGCGGCAGATGGCAGCCGGCGGCGTTGAACGCGATGCCGGCGAGCATCGCCGCGTACATCATCTCGGTGCGCGCCTCGGTATCGGACGCGTCGTTGACGGCGCGCACGAGGAACTTGCCGACGCCTTTCAGCGCTTCGGTCGCGAGCATGTCCGAAAACGGGTTCGCGCCCTGCGAGACCGGGCGGCCCGCGCCCTTCGCGGGATTCAGGCGGCGCGGCCACGCGCGCGCGGTCAGCGATTCGAGCGCATGGCTCATGCAGTCGAAGCCGGTCGCCGCCACGGCGTTCTTCGGCAGCGTCGCGGTAACGGTCGGATCGATCAGCGCGACGGTCGGAATCAGCCGGCGCGAAATGATGCCGGTCTTGGCGTTTAGCGCGCGCAGGTTGAAGATCGCGATGCCGGTCGTTTCCGATCCGGTTCCTGAGGTCGTCGGGCAAGCGATGTGCGGCTTCACCGCGCCCGGGACCTTCTGCCCGGCACCGATCGGCGCGTTCACGTAGGTCATGAACTCCGCCGGATGGCAGGCGTAGAGATTCGCCGCCTTGCACGTGTCCATCACCGAGCCGCCGCCGACCGACACGTAGCCGTCGAAGCGGCCGTCGGCCGCGAAGCGCGCGGCGCCCTGGAACGACACGTCGGACGGCTCGATGGCGACGTCGTCGTAGACGGCGAAGTCGACGTGCGCAGCGGCGAGCGAGGCCTTCACCGTCGCGACGTACTCGGACGAGCGCATGCGGGCGTCGGTGAAAAGGGCCACCCGCTGCAAGCCGAGCTCGCGCGCGTTGTCGCCGGCTTCGGCGAGGACGCCGGCGCCGAACGTGAAGGTCGGCATGCCGACGGTGAAGCCGCGGTCGCTGCCTTCGACGGCGGCGAAATCGGCGTGGCAGCAGGGCATAGTCGGGTCCTCGTGTGGTTCAGGCGGCGGTGGCCGAGTGCAGGATCATGTCGGCCCCCTTCTCCGCGATCATGATGACCGGCGCATTCGTGTTGCCGGAGACAAGCGTGGGCATGATGCTGCAGTCGACGACGCGCAGGCCGTCGATGCCGTGCACGCGCAGCTCCGCATCGACGACCGCCAGCGGATCGGCGGCGGGCCCCATTTTGCACGTTCCGGACGGATGAAAGATCGTCGCGCCTCGCTCGCGCGCGAATTCCAGCAGGTCGTCGTCGGTGACGGCCGCGGGGCCGGGCAGGTATTCGCCGGCGACATACGGCGAGAGCGCACGCGTCGCGGCGAGGCGCCGCGCGAGCCGGATCCCGGCGACAATCGTGGCGCGATCGTTTCGCGTCGAGAGATAGTTGGGCTGCATCGCGGGCGCGGCCATCGGATTCGGCGACTTGATCCGCACGTAGCCGCGCGACTCCGGGCGCAGCTGGCACACCGACATCGTGAAGCCCGGAAACGTGTGGACCGGGGACCCGGCCATGTCCGAGGAAAGCGTGGCAAAGTGGAACTGCACGTCCGGACGCGTGAGCGCGGAATCGGTGCGCGCAAACACGCCGCCCTGGTTGATGCCCACGGCCATCGGTCCCGTGCGGGTGAGCAGATATTGCAGGCCCATCGCCGCTTTCCGCCACCAGGATTTGAGCGTGTCGTTGGTCGTGATCGGCTTCGTGCAGCGGAAGATGACGCGCGCCTGCAGGTGGTCCTGCAGGTTTTCGCCCACACCTTCGAGCGCATGGACAACCGGGATTCCATGTGACTGCAGCAGCGTGAAAGGGCCGATGCCGGACAGCTGCAGCAGCTGCGGCGATTGAATCGATCCCGCCGCGACGATCACCTCGCGCCGCGCGGTGACGGTGCGTTCGCGTCCGCCTTGCCGGTAGACGATGCCGGTGGCCCGGCGGCCATCGAGCACGATCTTCGTCACCTGCGCGTTCGTCTCGACGGCGAGGTTCGCCCGGCCGCGCGCGGGACGCAGGTACGCAATCGCGGTCGAGCAGCGGAAGCCGCGTCGCGTCGTGAGTTGGTAGTACCCCACGCCCTCCTGCGTGGCGCCGTTGAAATCGTCGTTGCGCGGGATGCCGAGCGCAGCCCCTGCCGCGATCAGAGCCTCGACGAGCTCGTGTTTCGCACCGATGTCCGATGCCCACTGCGGGCCGTCGGCGCCATGCCATTCGTTGGCGCCCCGAACGTTGTGCTCGAGCTTGCGAAAGTACGGAAGCACCTCCATATGGCTCCATCCGGGATTTCCGAGCGCCGCCCAATGGTCGTAGTCGGCATGCTGCCCGCGGATGTAGATGAGGCCATTGATGGCGCTCGACCCGCCCAGCGTGCGACCGCGCGGCCAGTAGACCTGTCGGCCGTTCATCCCGGGGTCGGGCTCGGTCTTGAAGCACCAGTTGTAAACCGGGTGGAACATCGTCTTTGCATACCCG
>JBDTLY010000449.1:0-2940 GCA_039934535.1 Casimicrobiaceae bacterium
AGGCCGCATTGGACTCACGCGCAAATGCTGCGCCCAAGGCGGACGCGATGCAATATGGCGCTGGCGACGAACCGACGGACGTGACCGCGACCCACCTGAGTGACGAGCAGCGATACAGCGGGGGCGGACAAAGAAACAGCGAACGCCTCGGACGTTTGCCGCGCCGATGTGACCGAAGCGCGCCACCCGCCGCAGATGAGCGAGGCGCGGCGCGCGATTGGAGTTTATGGGTGTAAGGCCTAACGGACCAAGTTAACCGGCGACCCACCGCGCCGGCGAAGCCGCGCTCGCGGGGCGTCCGTGTTGAACGAGTGGTTAGGCCTCAGGCTCATAGTGACTGCGGAGCTTAAAGTAGGTTTCCTTGCAATGTTCGTAGTACTCCTTTGCCCCCGATTCGCGTCGCTTCACATGTTCGGCACGATCGACAGGGTCAACATGTTCTGTTTCAAGAATCTCTACTGTGATCTTATCGCCAACTTTCACAGGCACTCCGGGCAGCCACTCGAAATTTTCGTTGACGCTGTCCGCAGGACGCGAAGTCAGGCCACCCAAGTCGATCTTCAGCTCATCGGCCTCGCTGCCACGGGGTGATACCGCGTCAGGACCAAGCTTTCCAACGCACGTTACGATCACGGACAAGACGCCGAGGTCCGCCGCACCGGCGGTGACAGGTGTTTGATCGTTGATTCGAACTTTTAGCGCGCGCATATAAGAGGCCTAACGGAACAAGTTAACCGGCGACCCGTTGCGCAGGCGAAGCCGCGCACACGGGGCGTCCGTGTTGAACGCCGGGTTAGAGCCCAATGGAAACCTCACCCAAGAGGTGCGGCTCCTCGTTTGGACCTCGGTAGAACACACGATACCGGCCAGGCGTGAGGACGCCAAGGTGTGATGGCGGGCAGCGTGCCGACCGGCCGCCGCCAGCCAAGCCAGACACGATGGTGAGATAGACATTGCGTCCTTCGACCACCGCGGCTGCCTGCCGGCAGACGAGCGCCGAACTGAGCGCAGTGGGCTTTACGGTGATTTGTTCAGCCCCCGAAATATTCGCGCGCACCGGCAACGACCAACCACTTGGGCTTTGAATCGGCGTCTCGATTGCGATGCCGCCGACGCTTTGCACGGATGCCCAAGTCCAACGTTCGGCGTTTACCGCGAAGGACGCAACGCAACAAAGAAGGAAGACGATGCCGCAGAGCTGGGATCGCATGGGCTCTAACGGACCAAGTTAACCGGCGGCCCGCAGCGCGGGCGAAGCCCCGCCGGCGGGGCGTCCGTGTTGAACGAGAGGTTAGGCGTCTCTTGTTGAGCGAAATGCATGACGACGCGACCACCAGCCGAGGATCGTTAGCGCGAGATACGCGAACGCGAAGAGTTCGATGAAAAATGCTGCAAAGAACACCGGTCCGTAATAATCGTGCCAGTTTCCGGTGACCATTGCCGAGACAATGATAGCCGGCAAGCCGATTTCTGCAACGAAATTAAAACCAACCATCGGCACTTCTGAGTCGATCTTTCCAAGGCTCAAGGGCGAAGAGTCGCTCACGACCAGCCAAGCGAGCGCGACGCCGACGCATCCGAGGAAGGCGGCCGTGGCTAACCGGCGAACTTGGCGATTCCGATCGGCGCGCATCGAAGAGACGCCTAACGAACCAAGGTAACCGGCGACCCGCCGCGAGCGCGAAGCGCCGCGCTCGGGGCGTCCGTGTTGACCGCCGGGTTAGGCGGCAAAGTTGGTAAGCATTGCATGCAACCCACCTTGAATGTTCGATAGATCGCTACTGCCCGGGTAGAGCAAATACGTAATGTCTCCAGTGATCGGCTTTCCGATCGGCGCAGCGCATTTCATGCAGCGTGGAGGATTCTCGAAACGCCAGCTACCGTCATTCGACGCTGGCAAAAGCGCCGACTCCAGAATGGTACGCTGCGCAAGAGAGAGCGCCCAAGGATGGACTTTCCCAACAATCGCCTCATACGTGGGATCAAAGGAGCTCCAGATAAGCGTGCGGTTTCCTTGGTCGTTATAGAGAAAACCGACATTCGCGAACCCGGCATGATAGGGGTGCGGCTGATCAAAGGCGTTTTTGTGGCCACAGCGCTGGCAGTCGACGTGCATGGGCTTTGCCGCCTAACGAATCAAGGTAACCGGCGACCCGCCGCAGGCGGGGTGTCCGTGTTGACCGCCGGGTTAGGCCCCAAAGGACTCACGCTACGCCACGCGAAACGCATGAGTGGAATGAAGCGGCCGGAGCATTGTGTACGTGCTACCGCTAACCAAACGAAACGCAGCAACAACATCTTCCAGAACTTCGAGTTGCAAAAGGATAGGCTCAACCAGGGCAAACGTGCTGGGAGGATTATCGGTGAAGATGTAGATGTTGGCCTCGCCTGCACCAATGTCATGGCCGTCGACCTCGGCAGATTCACCCAGTGCAGCAATGAGTTGATCTTCCAGGTGCACAAGGCGATCTAGGTCCGCCGACATGTCGCCACGAAATTGGAGAACTAGTTGATAGCGCATGGGCGGACGCTGGGGCCTAACGGATCAAGGTAACCGGCGACCCGCCGCAGGCGGGGCGTCCGTGTTGACCGCCGGGTTAGGCCCCAATGACAGACGAATGAACCTCGGCGCCATGGGTTACTTCGGCGGTTGAAGACGAGCGAGCATGTCGTTAATTTGACTCAGCAATGGCGCAAGTTCGCTCCCGGCGACAGAGGATCGTTTGGAAATGCTCTCGATCAGCGGTTTGATGCCATGAAGGAAACCAAGCATGAGTGTGTCATGAAGCTTTCGAGTGCGACGTTCTGCCAGATAGAGGAGAAATGAAACAATCGTCAAGATCGTGCCGATGACGCCCAGCCACTCAAGCCAGTTTTTGGCATTTCCATGTGCGTGGGGCCTAACGAATCAAGGTAACCGGCGACCCGCCGCAGGCGGGG
>JBDTLY010000450.1:0-2910 GCA_039934535.1 Casimicrobiaceae bacterium
GCGGGGATATGGCAGCAGCGGGATGGTTTCTCCGAGCGCGAGCGCCATCCGCTCCTGCGCCACCTCGTTATAGATGTTCGCGAACGCCTCGCGCAGGCCTTCCGGATGGCCGCGCGGCGAGCGTCCGGCGGCAATGATGTCCGGCGGCAGGAACGAGTCGCCGCGGCCGATGACCCGCACGGGCTCGCCCTGCAGCGCGAGACGCAGATAGCTCGGTTCGCGGTGCGACCATTCGAGCATCCCTTTTTCGCCGTAGACGGAAAGCCGGATGTCGTTCTCACCGCCCGCCGCCGCCTGGGTCACCGTGAACGTCCCGCGCACGCCGCGCTCGAATTCGATCATCGCCGACGTGTAGTCGATCACCTTGCGTCCCGGCACCAGCGCCACGGCATCAGCGCAGAGGCGTTCGGCGCGCAAGCCGGAGACGAAGCACGCGAGATGCTGCGCATGGCAGCCGATCGCGCTCATCACCAGTGCCTGCCCGCTACGATTCGCATCGAGCACCCAGCGCAGCCGGTTCGTCTGGGGGCCATCTTCGAGACGCGTCGCGAGCCCGCTCTGGATGTATTCGACGCGCACGAGCCGGAGGTCGCCCAGCGTGCCGTCGCGCACCAGCGTCTGCGCGTACCGGGTCGTCGGATACGCGGCGTAGGCATGCGCGAGCGCGAACAGCCGCCCTTGCTTCCGCGTGCGCGCGACGAGGTCGCAGGCTTCGGCGAAATCGTTCGTCACCGGCTTGTCGCAGACGACGTCGAGTCCCGCGTCGAGCGCCGCCACCGCGATGGCATAGTGGGTGTCGTTCGGCGTCATGATCGCGACCCCGTCGATGGGGTCGTTGCGCCGGGGCTCGCTCTCCAGCATCTCGGCCAGGTCGCCATAACTTCGCGCGGCATCGAAGCCCATGGCGACGCCGTTCGCGCGCGAGCGTGCCGGATCGCTGGAGAACACGCCAGCAACCGCGCGCCAGGCGCCGTCGAGCTCCGCGGCGGTTCGATGCATCTTGCCGATCCACGACTCCGGGCCGCCGCCGACGATGCCCAAGCGCAATGGCCGCCCGAAACGCTCCCTCACTCCCGCCATGCCGCCTCCCTTATTCGTGAGCGTGCAAGCTTAGCAGACGGCGGCGGCGGGCGCGAACGCCGCGCTGCACTGCACGATGTGCGCGGGCGGGCGCCGGCGTATGATGGGTCGGTCTGCGGCGGCCCGGCATCGCTTGCGCCGCGCGACCCACTCACCGGAAAGGACACGCATCATGGCGAAGAAGAGCGCGGGCGAAGGCGTCTATCGGATCACCGAAGTGATTGGCACCAGCACGAAGTCCTGGGAGGACGCCGCAACGAATGCCGTCACGGCGGCCAGCAAGACGCTGCGCGACCTGCGCGTCGCGGAGGTCGGCAAGCTCGACATGAAAGTCGAAGGCGGCAAGGTTGTTGCGTTTCGCGCGCGGGTCCAGCTGTCGTTCAAGTACGAGCGCTGAAGGCGTCACCGGGGCGCCCGGGCACAACGGGCGTTTCGCAGGGGATTGTGAGGGATCGGGCGGCGCTCGCGCACCGCCCACCTGAAACGCGTCCGATATGCATCACTACGGCATCAGCGCGATTCACTGGAATGCGAACCTCGACGATTTCGACGAGGTGATGTTGCACAAGTTCGTGCGGCACGAGCATGTGGGTGCATTTGCCATCAAAGGCGGCGAACCGACCTGGTGTGCCGATGTTGTCGGGCTCATTCGGGGTGGCGACATGGTTTGGGTGCTGGTGTCCGTCGGTGGGGACCGTTACCAAAACACGGACCACGTCGGCGTCAACGTCAAGCGCGGCCAGCGCGCATACCTCTACAGCTGCAGGAGAGACGGGACGCCGACCGACGCTTTAGCCCGCCTGCCGCGTTACTGGAGCGCGGACGATGCGCCCCCTACTCTAACCGACGACGTCGGTAGATCGGCCCGCCGGACGAATCTTTCCTGAGGACGGCGTGTCCGCATCAGGAGAAACCCCCGAACGCGCCGGGCCTCATTCCGCGCGCCGTCGTGGCGGCGGCGAATTGTAGATTCCCTACGCTCCGCCTATAGTCCGCCGATATCCAGCCTCAGCCGACGGAGCGTATGGCACGGGACCAACGCCGACTTGCAGCGATTGTCTCAACCGATGTGGCGGGCTATTCCCGTCTCATGGGCACGGATGAAAGCGGCACCCTGGCCCGGTTAAAGGCTCATCGGCGGGAGCTTCTTGACCCGAAGATCGCCGAGTTCGGTGGCCGGATCGTCAAGACGACCGGTGATGGTCTCCTGCTGGAATTCCCAAGCGTGGTGGACGCGGTGCGCTGCGCGGTCGACGTGCAGCGGGGCATGGCCGAGCGCAATGCCGGTGTGCCCGCCGACAAACAGATCGAGTTTCGCATCGGCGTTAACGTCGGTGACATTATCATCGACGGTGACGACATATTCGGCGACGGCGTCAATGTTGCAGCGCGCCTGCAGGCGTTGGCCGAGCCTGGCGGCATCTGCGCCAGCCGGGTGGTACGCGATCAAGTGCTGGACAAGCTGAGCTTCGACTTCGAAGATCTTGGGGCGCAGCAAGTCAAGAACATTGCGCGACCCGTCGAGGTATTTCGAGTGGACCTTGGAAGCGTGGCACCGAAAATGCAAGGTCGAGATCGTTGGGACTGGCAACGATTGTCTCGATCTACCGGCCGGCGGTGGCTCGGCGCAGCATTTGTTGCGCTGCTGGTAGTCGGAGCAGCGATAGGGTGGTACATCCAATCCTCGCGAACGACGTACCGTGAGGCCGCTGCCGTGCCGCCGGCGACCATGCTTCCGGAGAGGCCTTCCCTCGCGGTCCTGCCGTTCGATAGCCTCGGCGGCAGTTCGGAGAACAGTTACTTCGCCGATGGCATGACCGACGACATCAT
>JBDTLY010000451.1:0-2887 GCA_039934535.1 Casimicrobiaceae bacterium
CGAAAGGCTATCTCAAGCGCCTGCGCGAGATCTGCGACGCGCACGGCATCCTGCTCGTGTTCGACGAAGTGATCTGCGGCTTCGGCCGCACCGGCGAAGCGTTCGCCGCGCAGAGCTTCGGCGTCACCCCGGACCTCATGACGATGGCGAAGGGCCTCACCAACGGCGCGCAGCCGATGGGCGCGGTCGCGATCTCCGAGCGCATTCACGACACGATCATGGCGGCGGCGCCGGAAGGCGCAATCGAGTTCTTCCACGGCTACACGTACTCGGGCCATCCGGGGCCGTGCGCGGCCGGGCTCGCGACACTCGACATCTACAAGGCCGAGGGGCTCTTCCAGCGCGGCCGCGAGCTGTCGCCGTATTTCCTCGACATGCTGTTCTCGCTCAAGGATGTCGGCATCGTCACCGACATCCGCGGCTACGGGATGTTCGGCACGTTCGACATCCAGCCGGCCGGCAGCCCCGGCGCGCGCGGCCACGCGTTCCAGAAGAAGCTGTTCGACAACGGGCTCCATCTCAAGAACACCGGCGACTCCGCGATCGTCGCGCCGCCGCTGATCGCCGACAAATCGCATATCGATATGATCGGGGACATCTTGCGCAAGACTCTGGCGACAATTTAGAGTTGCCTTTTCCGGGAGGTACCATGAAACGTCTTATCGCAGGACTGGCACTGGCGCTTGCCGCCGCAATGCCGGCGTGGGCACAGAAGACCGTCACGTTTGCCTACCAGGACATGATGAACCCGTTCCGCTGGGTGCAGCAGTCGGGCGAGCTCGAGAAGACCACCGGCTTCAAGATCAACTGGCGGCAGTTCGGCGGCGGCGGCGACGTGATCCGCGCGATGGCCTCCGGCGACGTGCAGTTAGGCGAGGCCGGGTCCGCGCCGATTGCGACGGCAATCAGCCAAGGTCTGGACGTCGAACTGTTCTGGATCCTCGAGGACATCGCGGCTGCGGAAGCATTAGTCGCGCGCAATGGAAGCGGCGTTAATACGGTCGCCGACCTCAAAGGTAAGAAGGTAGCAACGCCGTTCGTGTCCACCTCGCATTTCCATCTGATGTATGCGTTGGAGCTGGCGGGGCTGAAGCCCGCCGATGCTAATGTCCTTAACATGCGCCCGCCCGAAATCGCGGCTGCGTGGGGGCGTGGCGACCTAGACGCGGCGTTCATCTGGGATCCGGTACTCTCGACCGTAAAGAAGAACGGCAAAGTCATCGTCACGTCGGGCGAGTTGTGCAAGAAAGGCAAGTGCACGTTCGACGGTCTCATTGTCTCCAAGAAATTTGCCGCCGAGAACAAGGATTTCATGGTCGCACTGGTCAAGGCGATCGCGAAGGCCGATGCCGACTACCGGGCGAATCCCAAAGCGTGGACCGCGGACAAGGCCAAGGTTGACGCCGTGGCCAAATGGTCCGGCGGCAAGCCCGAAGACGTCGCCGACGCAATGGCGCTCTACGGCTTCCCTAGCCTCGCCGACCAGGCGGGTCCGGCTTGGCTCGGAGCGGGCGCGAACGGAGGTGCGGCAAAGGCGTTGACCGAGACAGCCAAGTTTCTAAAGGATCAAGGACGCGTCCAGCAACTCGCTCCCGACTACAGCAAGTCAGTCAACCCGGCGTACGTGCAGGGCGCGATGAAATAGGCGAAGCGGGAATCCCCGACCGCCGCGCGGCGGCGACTGGTCCCGCGACCGGCGCCGCCGTTATTCTGTCCGTCTCCAGGATCCCCATGCCGATGCTCGACATCCGGGAGCTTTGCGTCCGCTACGCCGCGAAGGCGGGGACGGTCGACGCACTGTCGAACGTGAACCTTACGATGCGCGACGGCGACTTCGTCGTCGCCATCGGTGCTTCCGGCTGCGGCAAGACAACGCTGCTGTCCTGCATCGCCGGTTTCCTGCCGCCGACGGAAGGCGAGATCCTGCTCGACGGCAAGCCCGTGACCGGCCCCGGCGCCGACCGCGGCGTCGTGTTCCAGAAGCATGCGCTGATGCC
Source organism: Casimicrobiaceae bacterium (assembly GCA_039934535.1). Lineage (GTDB taxonomy): Bacteria > Pseudomonadota > Gammaproteobacteria > Burkholderiales > Casimicrobiaceae > CAIWHR01. The sequence continues at coordinate 1,998 of JBDTLY010000451.1, forward strand.
CTGGCTCAACGTAGTCGAAAACGTAGCCTTCGGCCTCAAGATGCGCGGCGTCGCGGCGGACGAGCGCAAGCGCATCGCGCACGGGCAGCTGCGGCTCGTCGGCCTCGAGGGTTTCGCGGAGCGCGCGATCTACGAACTGTCGGGGGGCATGCAGCAGCGCGTCGGCATCGCGCGGGCACTCGCCTCCGATCCCGAGCTCATGCTGATGGACGAGCCGCTGGGCGCGCTCGACGCCTTCACGCGCGAGTCGATCCAGGAACTGATCCTCGACGTCTGGCACCGCACCGGGAAGATGTGCTTTTTCATCACGCACAGCGTCGAGGAGGCGTTGTTCCTCGCCACGCACCTCGTCGTGATGACGCCGCGCCCCGGCAAGATATCGCACGAGTACGAGCTCGACTTCGGCCGCCGGTTCATCGAGACGCGCGACGCGCGGGCGGTGAAGTCGTCGCCGGACTTCATCCGCATCCGCGAGGAAGTGCTGGCGGTGATCCTGCACCGCGGGACGAATGAGCGAGGCGGGCGAGCGTGAGCGAGCCAAGGCCCGAAGGGCGCGTCGCCGAGCGATTGAGCGCGGCCGACCCCTCGTCGGAACGCCTCCCGTCTACGGGTCGGAGGCCGCGGGGCGACGTGGCCGCGAACGGCAACGGCACGCAGAAGACGTCGAGGTACGCGACACTCGGCGAAGGCCGGAGCACGCTGATCAGCGTCGTCACGATGGGCGGGCTCTTCCTGCTGTGGTGGCTTGCGAGCCACTTGCGCTGGTTGCCGCCGCTGTTCCTGCCCACGCCGGAGGTCGTCTTCACTCGCCTCTACGAGTCGGCGATGGGGCAATTGACCGACGCGCCGCTCGCCACGCATTTCGGCTGGTCGATGTTCCGCGTGTTCAC
>JBDTLY010000452.1:0-2880 GCA_039934535.1 Casimicrobiaceae bacterium
GGTCGGGCCCATCTTCGGGTCGGCCTGGTCGTCCTCGCTCATCATCTCGAACTTGATCGTCTTGCCGCCGATCTTGATCTTCTTCGCGGTGGCTTCGTCGACGGCCAGGTGCACGCCGTTCTCGTCGTCCTTGCCGAGGTGGGCGATGCCGCCGGTCAGCGGTCCCGCGTGGCCGATCTTGACGACCATCACATCTTCCGCCGGGGCCTTCGGGGCCTCCGCGGCCTTCTTGGGTTCTTCCTTGCCGCAGCCCGACAGGGCGAGCACGGCTGCCGCGATGGCGGTCAGGCCGAGCTTGTGCGTTACGTTCATCTATTTTCTCCGCTGAAAAGGGGTTGGCCGAATGGGCAACAGGCAATTATTTGCCCTGCGCGTCCCCGTGTCAATCCGCATGCTGTCCCTGAAACGGCCGACCGCGTGCCCCGCACTCCGGTTCCGTCGGCCTCCGGACGGCCCGGTTGACCGTGGCGCCCTTTTTGTCGGCCTCATGCGGCCTCGGCCTCCGCACCGTCGCCGTCAATCGTTGCGCTGCTTGGGTCGGCGTCATGCGTCGACTCGCGATTGCTCGCTCCCCCTTGCCTTCGGCAGGGGCCCCGGCTCGCCGCCCGCGACGCTACTCGCGTCTGCTCGCTCCCCCTTCCTTCGGCGTGAGGCCCCGGCTCGCCGCTCGCGCCGCCGCCTGTCGCGCCGGGGCGCATTCCGTCGCAGCGCACTTTGCCAGAATTCGTCCGGCCACTAGACTAGGCGCCTTTCCGAATCCGAAAGGGCGTCTCCGCGCATCCAAGCGGGACCAATACGGGTCCTTAAGGGACAAACAAGTCCCAAAGGGACGAACGAGCCGAATGCGGCCGGCCTGGTCAACCCGGGCCGGCCTGTCTAGTGGACGGAGATCGCCGGACCGGCGGTCGACTTGGGGGATAAGCATGGCAAAGCGATTCACGCGCCGTCGGGTGATCATCCTCATGGTGATCACGCTCGTCGTTGGTGCGGTCGGCGGCAGCGTGGCAATGCGTCTCGCCAAGAAGGACGGCGATGGCGGCAAGGCCCCGCCCGTGATTGCCCTGGAGTTCTCGCCGGCCGACCTGGCACGCGTCGAACAGCGCCCACTCGCGCGCTGGCTGCCGGTTTCCGGCGCGTTGCAGCCCGTGCGGCAGGCGACCGTCAAGTCCAAGGTCTCCGGCGACGTCCGGCAGATCACGGTGCGTGAAGGCGAGACGGTGCAGGCCGGGCAAATCCTCGCCCGGATCGACACCGCCGACCTCGACGCCAAGCTCATCGAGCGCATGGGCGCGCTGGAATCGGCCAAGGCGCAGCTCGCGATGGCCGAAAAGACCCGCGGGACCAACCAGACGCTGTTGAAACAGAACTTCATCTCGCAGAACGCCTTCGACAATTCCGAGTCGAGCTACAACGTCGCGCAGGGATCGCTCAAGTCCGCCGAGGCGCAGGTGCAGATCGCGCGCAACGCGCTGAAGGACGCCGTCGCGGTTTCGCCGCTGACGGGCGTGGTTGCCAAGCGCCATGTACAGCCGGGCGAGAAGGTCGCCTTCGATTCGCCGCTCGTCACGGTCATCGACTTGAAGGACATGGAATTGCAGGCCGCGGTGCCGGCCACCGACGTCCCGGAGCTCGCGATCGGCAAGACCGTCGAGCTCGCCATCGACGGCTTCGGCGACCGCAGGTTCTCCGGCCGCGTCGAGCGCATCAATCCGGCGACCGAACCGGGGACGCGCTCGTTCCTCGTCTATGTCGGCATCCCGAACGTCGCAGGCACCTTGCGCGGCGGGATGTTTGCAACGGGCCGGATCGCGCTTTCCGCGAGCGCGCCGGTCGCGACACTGCCGGCGACGGCCGTGCGCACCGAAGGTGGCCTAGCGTACGTCTGGACCGTCGAGGACGGCAAGCTCGTCAAGCACACGGTCACGACCGGCGGGCGGGATGATGCCGCCGGCCGCATCGAGATCAGGACGGCGCTGCCGGCGGGAACGCCGGTACTGGCTGCGCGTTTCGACAACCTGAAGGACGGCGCGCCCGCCGTCGTCAAGGCGCCGTCGAACGGCCCGCTGCCGGCATCGGCACCGACGTCCGGCACGACGCAAGTCGCCGGCTGAGAACGCCGCCAAGGAGCACGACCATGTGGATCACGCGCGTCTCGATCCGTAATCCGGTATTCGCCACGATGGTGATGATCGGCATCGCCGTGCTCGGCATGTTCGCGTACAACCGGCTGCGCGTCGAGCAGATGCCCGACGTGAGCCTGCCGTTCGTGCTGGTGCTGACGAGCTACCCCGGCGCCAATCCCGAAGTCGTCGAGACCGACGTCACGAAACCGATCGAATACGCGATCAACGCCGTCGCGGGGGTCAGCCTCATCCGGTCCAACACGCGCGAAGGCCAGAGCCAGGTCTTCGCCGAGTTCAGGATGGCGACCGACATGGGCAAGGCGATGCAGGACGTGCGCGACAAGATCGCCCAGGTCAGGCCGACGATGCCGCGCGACGTGAAGGACTCGCTCGTCATTCGCGCCGATTCCGAGAACCAGCAGCCGGTGGTGTCGATCGCCGTGATGTCGCCGACGATGGACTTGCGCGAGCTGAGCTCGCTCACCGACCAGACGATCGTCAAGGCGCTCGAGCCCGTTCCGGGCGTGGCGCGCATCGACGTCAGCGGCCGCGTCACGCGGCAGATCCTCATCCAGATCAAGCCGGCCGCGGTGACGTCGCTCGGCATCGGCGTCGACCAGGTCATCGCCGCGATCAAGAACGCGAACCAGGACGTGCCCGCGGGGCGGATCACCCGCGGCCAGACGGACGCCATCGTGCGCGTCGAGGGCAAGATCAAGGATCCCGCGCAGTTCGGCCGCATCATCGTCGCGCAGCA
>JBDTLY010000453.1:0-2843 GCA_039934535.1 Casimicrobiaceae bacterium
GTTCGTCAAATGGGACGACCAGCCCGCGTCGCCCGCTGCGGCGCGCGAATCGCTGCTGCGCGCGATGTGGCATGCCGAAACCGCGCCGCGCGGCCCCGTATACGTCAATCTCGACGCGCACATGCAGGAGGCGCCGCTCGACGCGCCGCTGCCGCCGGTCAACACGACGCGCTACGTGCCCGCGGCGAGCGCCGCGCCCGACGCGGAGCGCATTCGCGAGGCCGCTGCGCTGCTGCGCTCGGCGAAGCATCCGCTGCTGCTGATCGGACGCGTTTCGCGCAGCGCCACGGCGTGGGACGCGCGCGTGGCGCTGGCCGAAGCGTTGGGCGCCAACGTCGTCACCGATCTCAAGGTCGGCGCGGCGTTCCCGACCGACCATCCGTTGCACATCGCCGCACCGGGCATCCTCCTTCCCGCGGCTGCTGCGACGGCGATCGCGGGCGCGGACGTCATCCTGAGCCTCGACTGGGTCGACCTCGCCGGAACGCTGCAGACCGCGTGCGGCGGCGAGCCGGCGGCGACGGTGATTCAGGTCTCGCTCGACCACGTGCTGCACAACGGCTGGAGCATGGACCATCAGGCGCATCCGCCCGTCGACGTGTTCATCGCAGCCGAGCCGGACGCCGTGGTCCCCGCATTGCATCAGGCGCTTGGCACCGTGGTGGCTACACGCGCGTTGCCCCAGCGTGATCGAGCTTTCACGCCTGCGTCTTCCGCGAACGGCGAGCTCACGACCGACGATCTCGCGCTTGCGCTCCGTGCGGCGCTGGAGGACCGCAAGGCTTCGCTCGCCCATCTGCCGTTGTCGTGGAACGGCGCGTGCTGGCCGTTTCGCGGCCCGCTCGACTTTCTCGGCTCGGACGGCGGCGGTGGCATCGGCGCCGGCCCGGGCATTGCGGTGGGCGCCGCGCTTGCGCTGCGCGGCACCGACGCGCTGACGGTCGCGGTCTGCGGGGACGGCGATTTCCTGATGGGCGCCACCGCGCTGTGGACCGCCGTTCACTATCGGATTCCGGTGCTGATCGTGGTCGCCAACAACCGCTCGTTCTACAACGACGAAGTGCATCAGGAGCGGATGGCGCGGGCACGCGGGCGCCCGGTCGAGAACAAATGGATCGGCCAGCGGATGTCCGACCCCGACATTGACCTCGCGGGTATCGGCCGCGCGCAGGGCGCGCAAGGCTTCGGGCCGGTCGCGACGCGAGATGATCTGGCGACCGCGTTTGCGGCGGCGATCAACGTGGTCGCCGAGGGCGGCGTGGCCGTCGTCGACGTGCGCGTGCAACCCGGCTACACGCCGTCGATGATGGGTGTCGCGGCCGCGGCGCCCGGCAAGCGCGGCTGACGTCATGACCCGCGAAGCCGCCGCCACCGACGCCCGACTGCTCGACGTCACGCGGATCGTCAAACGCTTCCCCACGCCGGAAGGCGACATCGTCGCCGTCGATGACGTGTCGTTTTCCGTCGCCGCGGGCGAGTTCGTGTCGATCATCGGCCCGTCCGGCTGCGGAAAGTCCACGTTGTTCAACATCGTCGGCGGATTGCTCGGCGGTTACGACGGACAAGTGACTGTCGCCGGCGAGACCGTCTCGGGCACGCACCCGGCGATCGGAATGGTGTTCCAGGAGGAGTCGACGTTCCCCTGGCGCACCGTGGTCGAAAACGTCGCGTTTCCGCTCGAGATCGCCGGCATCGCCAAGTCCGAGCGCCTCGAACGCGCCGCGCATTTCGTGTCGCTCGTCGGCTTGCAGGGCTTCGAGCGCCGCCTTCCGGCCGAGCTGTCGGGCGGCATGCGCCAGCGCGTCGCCATCGCCCGCACGCTCGCCTCCGAGCCGCGGATCCTGTTGATGGACGAGCCGTTCGCGGCGCTCGACGAGCAGACGCGCCTGCTGCTCGGAGATACGGTATTGCGGATCCAGCAGGAGCTGAAGCAGACCACACTCCTCATCACGCACAATCTGACCGAGGCTGTGCAGCTCTCGGACCGCGTGCTCGTCATGACGTACCGGCCCGGAAGGTTGAAGCGCACCGTCGCGATCGACCTGCCGCATCCGCGCGACTCCGAAGTGCTCAGCAGCGACGCATTCGGCCATTACGTCGCGGAGATCTGGCACGACCTGCGCGAGGAGGCGAGTCGCGGCATCCTGGATGCCGAATCGCGGGTCCGGGCCGGCGGGACGAAGCGATGACGTCTAAGGCATTCGCCTCCTCGCGCGCCGGCGCGCGGATCGTCGGTGCGGGCACGACCGTGGTCGTCATCGTCATCGTCGAGCTGCTGATCCGTGCGGGCGTCATCAATCCGTTCATCGTGCCGCTGCCGTCCGCAATCCTCGCGTCGATCCCGCGCATCGTCGCCGAGGAGCATGTGCTGCAGCGCTTCTGGCAGACCACACAGGAAATCGTCTGGGCAGGCCTGATGCTCACGGTCTTCGGCATCGGCTTCGGCGCGCTCCTCTATCGCTTCCGGCTGCTGCGCATGGCGTGCGAGACCTGGGTTGCGGCGCTCGCCGCGGCGCCGATCGTGCTGATGTACCCGCTGTTCCTGGTCATCTTCGGTCGCAGCGCGACGACGATCGTGATGATCGGCTTCGCCGCCGGGCTCGCGCCGGTGATCCTGAAGACCGTCGAAGGGCTCGTCGGCACCCGGCGCGTGCTGCTCGACGTTGGGCGCAGTTTCCGGGTCACGCCGACGCAGCAGTTCCAGAAGATTCTGCTGCCCGCCGCGTTGCCGGCGATCTTCGTGGGCCTGCGGCTCGGCCTCATCTTCGCCATGATCAACATCGTCGGTGTCGAGTTCCTGATCAACTTCGGCGGGCTGGGACAGCTCATCAACGAGCTCGCCG
>JBDTLY010000454.1:0-2808 GCA_039934535.1 Casimicrobiaceae bacterium
CCCCCACGCTCGCTTCGCTCGCTGCCCCCGGTGGGGGCGCATAGTGCCCTTCGGGCGGCCGAGCGGGCATTGATGGGCCCCCACGCTCGCTTCGCTCGCTGCCCCCGGTGGGGGCGCATAGTGCCCTTCGGGGCGGCCGAGCGGGCACTACGGCGGCGGCTGACGGCAGCACACTTGCAATGAATCCGTCCCGCCCGTTCATCCTGCGGCCCGTCGCGACCACGCTGCTGATGGTCGCGATCCTGCTCGCGGGCGTCGTCGCGTACCGCGTGCTGCCGCTTTCCGCGCTGCCCGAAGTCGACTATCCGACGATCCAGGTGGTGACGCTCTATCCCGGCGCGAGTCCGGACGTGATGACGTCGTCGATCACCGCGCCGCTCGAGCGGCAATTCGGCCAGATGCCCGGGTTGAACCAGATGTCGTCGACGAGCTCGGGCGGCGCGTCGGTCATCACGCTGCAATTCGGCCTCGAATTGCCGCTCGACGTCGCCGCGCAGGAAGTGCAGGCGGCGATCAACGCGGCCGCCACCTTCCTGCCGACGGACCTGCCGAGCCCGCCGATCTACAACAAGGTCAACCCGGCCGACGCGCCGATCATGACGCTGGCGCTGACCTCGCCGACCTTGCCGCTGCCGAAACTCGAGGACCTCGCCGACACGCGGATCGCGCAGAAGATCTCGCAGCTTCCCGGCGTCGGCCTCGTTTCCATCAGCGGCGGCCAGCGGCCCGCCGTGCGCATCCAGGTGAATCCGCGCGCGGTGGCGGCTTACGGCCTTTCGCTCGACGACGTGCGCACGGCGATCGCCGCGGCAAACACCAATCAGGCGAAAGGCAGCTTCGACGGGCCGACGCGCGCGTCGACGATCGACGCCAACGACCAGCTCAAGTCCGCCGACGAATATCGGCAGCTCATCATCGCTTACAAGAACGGCGCGCCGATCCGCATCGCCGACATCGCCGACGCCGTGGACGCCGCCGAGAACTCGCGCCTCGCCGCGTGGGCCGACGCGACGCCCGCGATCATCCTCAACGTTCAGCGCCAGCCCGGCACGAACGTGATCGAGGTGGTCGACCGCGTGAAAAAGCTGCTGCCGCAGCTCCATGCCTCGCTGCCACCGACGGTCGACGTCACGCTGCTCACCGACCGGACGGTGACGATCCGCGCGTCCGTGCGCGACGTCCAGTTCGAGCTGCTGCTCGCGGTCGCGCTGGTCGTGATGGTGATCTTCCTGTTCCTGCGCAACCTGCCCGCGACGTTCATCCCGAGCGTCGCCGTGCCGCTGTCGCTGGTCGGCACCTTCGGCGTCATGTATCTCGCGGGCTTCTCGATCAACAACCTCACGCTGATGGCGCTCACCATCGCCACGGGCTTCGTCGTCGACGACGCGATCGTTGTCATCGAAAACATTTCGCGCTACCTCGAGGAGGGCGATTCCCCGCTGGAGGCCGCGCTCAAGGGAACGCAGCAGATCGCATTCACGATCATCTCGCTCACGTTCTCGCTGATCGCCGTGCTGATCCCGCTGCTGTTCATGGGCGACGTCGTCGGGCGGCTCTTCCGCGAGTTCGCGGTGACGCTCGCGGTAGCGATCCTCATTTCGGCGGTGGTGTCGCTGACGCTGACGCCGATGATGTGCGCGAAGCTTTTGCGCCACACGCCGGTGGAGAAGCAGGGCCGGTTCTTCAAGTGGAGCGGCGGCATTTTCGAACGTGTAATCGCCCGCTACGGCGCGATGCTGAACTGGGTGCTCGACCGGCAGGGCGCGACCCTCATCGTCGCCGTCGCCACGCTCGCGCTCACGGTCATCCTCTACATCGTGATCCCGAAGGGCTTCTTCCCGATCCAGGACACCGGCGCGATCCAGGGGATCTCGGAGGCGCCGCAGACGATCTCGTTCGCCGCGATGGCGGACCGGCAGCAGGCGCTCGCGAAAGTCGTGCAAGACGATCCCGCGGTGGCGAGCCTCACGTCGTTCATCGGCGTCGACGGCGCGAACGCGACCCTCAACAACGGGCGAATGCTGATCAACCTGAAGCCGCGGAGCGAGCGCAGCGCGAGCGCGACCGAGATCATCCGCCGCCTGCAGCCGAAGCTCGCGCAGGTGCCGGGCATCGCGCTCTACATGCAGCCGGTGCAGGACCTGACGATCGAGGACCGCGTCAGCCGCACGCAGTACCAGTTCACCCTCCAGTCCGCGGATGCGGCCGCGCTGGGCGCGGCGATCGTGCGGCTGACCGACCGCCTGCGAGCCGCACCGCAGCTCGCCGACGTCGCGAGCGACTGGCAGGACGGCGGCCTTGCCGCGTATGTCGACATCGACCGCGCGACCGCGAGCCGGCTCGGCATTACGCCAGCCGCGATCGACAACGCGCTCTACAACGCGTTCGGCCAGCGCCTCGTCTCGACGATCTTCACACAGACCAACCAGTACCGCGTCGTGCTCGAGGTGAAGCCCGAATTCCAGCGCGGGCCCGGCGCGCTCGAGGACCTTCACGTCACGTCGCTGGTGCCCGGGCAGCCGCCGCAGCAGGTGCCGCTGTCGACGATCGCGCGCGTTGTCGAGCGCCCCACGCCGCTCGCGATCAACCATCTCGGCCAGTTCCCGGCGGCGACGATCTCGTTCAACCTCGCCCCCGGCACCTCGCTGGGGGACGCCGTCAAGGCGATCGAGGCCGCGCGCATCGAGCTGGCGCTGCCTGCCAGCGTGCAGCTCGATTTCCAGGGCGCGGCGCTCGCGTTCCGGGCGTCGTTGTCGAACGAGCTCTGGCTGATCCTCGCCGCGATCGTCACCATGTACATCGTGCTGG
>JBDTLY010000455.1:0-2800 GCA_039934535.1 Casimicrobiaceae bacterium
CGCGCGTCGATACGACCATAACGCCGCAATTCGCCATTCGTTGACCCCGCCTGTCCACGCCGGTCACTCGCCGGAGCCCGTGGTGGCCACCGCGCCGTCGGCGCCCAGCTGGAAGAATTCGACCAGTGTGCGCTGATAATCGAAACTACCGACGGAAAGGCTGTTGTTGTGGCTGCCATTCGGCACCAGGAGCAGGCGCTTCGGTCCCGGGGCCGCCGCGTACAGCGCCTCGCTGAAGCGCACCGGCACGTAGCGGTCGCCCTGCCCGTGCACGACGAGGACCGGCATCCGGACCTGCGCGATCTTGCCGAGCGAGTCGAATTTCTGGGTCAGCATCGCCGACGGAAAGAGGCCGCGCGTGATTTCCGAGGTCATGTCGGCAAAATTCGTGAACGACGACTCGATGATCATCCCGCGCGCGCCGTCGCGCCCTTCGCCGAGGCTTGCGGCGAGGTCGACCGCCACCGCGCCGCCAAGCGAGTGCCCGTAGATGAACCGGCGCGCCGGATCGGGCTCATGCGCAGTCACCCAGCGCCATCCCGCGCGCGCGTCCTCGTACACCATGGCCTCGGACGGCAGGTCGCCGTCGCTCTTCCCGAAGCCGCGGTAGTCGATCGCAAACACCGAGAATCCGAATCGCCGCAATTGCGCGATCCGGTTCACGCTGCCGGTGAGATTCCAGCGCGCGCCGTGCAAGTAAAGGATGACCGGCGCCCGCGGGTCGTCGTCCGGCCACCACCAGGCATGGATGCGCGGAGCATCCGGACGGGCTTCGACCGGAAGCGTGATCTCCTGCACCCCGGACGGCAGCCCCGAATACCAGGTCGCCTCGCCATGCGACGCCCGGAACGTGAGCTCGCGCTCCTTCTGCTCGAGGCCGATGCATCCCGTCGCGAGCAGCGCGGCCGCCGCGAGGAGCGCGACGGTGAGCCGTGGCCGGCGGGTGAGGAAGGTGGGCAACGTCATCGAAATAGGCACAAAAAGCGACTCCCTGGCACATTACTCCAATACGGGCGGCGGGGCGTTCTGGATGTCGCCGCCGAATGGCTCTATGGATTGGTCGCTTTCGTGCACGTTTCGTTCCAGTGCAAGCGTCATTCCGCGACCGAAACGCCGTCAGTTTGTAACGTTCCGTAACAATCTTCTGCGTGGAACGTTCCGCGCGGTCCGCAAATGCGGTGAAATGTCGACTTGCCGCCGGACGCGCGACCGGGTCGTCCAGCGCCTTTCTTCGGGAGATGCCACGTGAACAGGTCCGCGGTTGCAATCATTGCGTTTGCCCTCGCGGGCTCGCTTGCCGCGGCGGGCGAGTCGTGCGCCCAGGCGCGCCCCGGCGGCTCACAGGGCAGCTCGAGCGGGGCGACGCACCTGCCGAACACGCGCCCGGTGCAGGACCCGAAGAACGCCGACGCGCCTGTAAGCCTCAGGGCGCAGGTTCAGGTCACCCTCGGGCGGACCGCCGACGAGCTTCGCATCAACGCCAGTCAGGAGAAGGCGTGGAATGCGTACGCGACGCAGGTCATCCGGCTCGCCGACGACATTTCGCGCGCACGGTTCGCGATGCGCGACGCGCAAAGCGAGGGCATCACGGCGCCGCAGCTGTTCGATCGCATCGCCGAAACCGCGCAGAACCGGATGACCGCAGTCGAGGAAATCGTCGACGCCGGCCGCGCCCTTTACGCCACGCTGTCACCGACGCAGCAGCGCCTCGCCGACCGGCAGCTCGCGGTCGTCGTGCTGTCGCTCGCGAGCGGCATCGCGCCGGCGCCCGGCGCCAGGAACGACGACGGCTCGCCGATCGAGTCGAAACCGCGGCCCTGAAGCAAACTGCGGTACTTCAGAGTTCGAATCCGCCGCGCGCGCGAAGTGCGCGCGATTCCGCGCCGCCCAGCAGGTGCACGAACCGTTGCGCGACAACGCGATCGCGCGCGCCTGTGCACACCGCCGCCGTGTACACCGTCGCGAGATCGAATCCCGGCGGCAGCGCCCCCGCCAGCGCGACGCCCGGCGTGTAATTGATCTCGGTGACCTGCGTGCAGCCGACCGCGCCGTGTTCGCGCATTTCCGCGAGCGCGCGCATCGCCGTCGCGCCGTTCGGAAACGTCGCGCAACGCGGGGCGACGTCGTCGTGGACGCCAAGGCGCCGCAGCACGCCGACGAAATGGATGCCGGCCGTCGCGCGCTGCGGATCGGGAAAGAGCAGCCGCGAGGCGCCAAGGAGCGTTGCCCGAAGCGCTGCGGCGTCGTGAATGTCAGGCAACGGTTCGCCCGCGCGGGCCGCGATGCCCGTGCGCACGGTGCCGAGCGGCGCGGCGCTGCCGGGAACGACGCGCCCGTCCTTTTTCAACGTGTCGACCAGCGGTGCCGTGAGAACGATGACATCGCACGGCTCGCCTGCAAGGAGCTTCTCGCGCAGCGCGCCCACCGCGCCGAAGGTGCCGTCGATCGTCTCGCCGGTTTCGGCCTCGAACGCGGATTCGAGCGCCGCGACGAGCCCCTTCGCCGCGCCCGCGCAGAGCACCGCGAGCGTCATTGATCGGGTTTGGCACCCGAGAGCTTCACGATCCGCTCCCATTTAGAGATGTCGTCGGCGGTGTAGCGCGCGAATTCCTCCGGCGTCATCGCCATCGGGACGGCGCCCTGCTTCGCCCACTCGGCGCGCACCTCGGGGCGGTTGACGATCTTCGTGATCTCCGCGTTGAGTTTCGCGACGATCGCGGGCGGCGTGCCCTTCGGCGCCATGATGCCGAGCCAGATCACCGCCTCGTAGCCGGGCACGCCGGCTTCGCTCATCGTCGGC
>JBDTLY010000456.1:0-2797 GCA_039934535.1 Casimicrobiaceae bacterium
CGTGCGCAGCCCGCGCACGTCGAGCAGCGGTGCGACGGCTGGCTCCGGCTCCAGCAATTCCACCCCCACGCTCATTTCGACAGCCGTGGATTGAGCACGTCGCGCAATTGATCGGCGACGAGGTTGATGCTGACGATCGTCAGCAGCAACGCGATGCCCGGGAAGAAGCTGATCCAGTACTTGCCGGACAGCAGGTACTGGTAGCCGTTCGAGATCAGCAGCCCGAGCGAAGGCTCGGTGATCGGCAAGCCGAGGCCGAGGAACGAGAGCGTCGCCTCGAGCGTGATCGCGGCGGCCACCTGCACCGTCGCGACGACGATCATCGGCGGCAGGCAGTTCGGCAGCAGGTGCCGGAAGACGATCCGGCCCGGCGACAGCGCGAGGCAGCGCGCCGCCTCGACGTATTCCTTTCGCTTTTCGACCAGCGCCGCGCCCCGGACCGTGCGCGCGTAGTACGCCCACTGCACGGTGATGAGCGCGATGATCACCTTGCTCGTGCCCTGGCCCAGCACCGCGATCAGGATCAGCGCAATCAGGATCGCCGGGAACGAAAGCTGGATGTCGACGATGCGCATGATGAGCGCTTCCGTGCGGCCGCCGAAGTACGCGGCCGGCAAACCGGCGGCGAGACCGATGACGAGCGCCAGCACCGTCGCGATGACGCCGACCGAAAGGCTGATCCGCAGCCCGTAGAGAATCGCCGACCACATGTCGCGGCCCTGGTCGTCGGTGCCGAGCCAGAAGGTGCCCCCGTTTGGATTCTTCGACCCCGGCGGCAGGCGGCTGTCCATCACGTCGAGCTGCGCGAGGTCGTACGGATTCTGCGGCGACAGCCACGGCGCGAAGAGCGCGAGGAACAGGATGACGCCGAGCAGCGCCAGCCCGAAGACCGCCACCGGGTTCGCGCAGAAGTCGGAGACGATGCGCTGGAACGGCGTCTCGACCGCACGGACGGCAGGGGTCGTGGTAGGCAGGCTCGCCACGGCGCTAGCCCTTGCTTTCGGTCAAGCGCACACGCGGGTCGAGCGCCGAGTAGAGCACGTCCACCGCGAGGTTGATCGCGATGAAGAAGGTGACGATGACGAGCAGGTACGCGACGATCACGGGCCGGTCGAGGACGCCGATCGAGTCGATCAGCAGCTTGCCCATGCCCGGCCACGCGAACACGCTTTCGGTGACGATGGCGAACGCGATCAGCGCGCCGAACTGCAGCCCGATCACCGTGACGATCGGGATCAGGATGTTGCGCAGCACGTGGACGCCGATCACGCGCGCGTTGGTCAGCCCCTTGGCGCGCGCGAACTTGACGTAGTCCTGCAGCAGCGCCTCGTGCGCGCCCGAGCGCGTGAGGCGGATCAGCAGCGCGACGTTGAACAGCGCGAGGTTGGTGGCCGGCATGACGAGGTGCCTCAGTCCGTCGACCGACAGCAACGACACGGGAACGAGGCCGAACAGCAGCGTGGTCGGGCCGCGGCCGTTCGACGGCAGCCAGCCCAGCATCACCGAGAACACCATGATCATCATCAGGCCGACCCAGAACGTGGGCAGCGAAAAGCCGAGGATCGAGCCCGTCATGATCGTGCGCCCCGCGATGCCGTTCGGCTTGAGGCCGGCCCAAAGGCCGAGCGGGATCCCCAGCACCACCGCCATCACCATTGCCGTGATCGCCAGCTCCATCGTCGCCGGCATCCGCTCGAGGATCAGTCCCAGCGCCGAGGTGCTGTGCACGAACGAGCGGCCGAGGTCGCCGTGCATGACGCCGCTCAGGAACGTCAGGTACTGCTCCCACATCGGCTTGTCGAGGCCGAGCGCCGCGATCGCCCGCTCGCGGTCGATCTGGTCGGCCTGCGGGTTGATCAGGATGTCGATCGGATTGCCGATCGCGTAGACACCCGCGAACACCAGCAGCGACATCACGAACAGGACGACGACGCTCTGGAGGCTGCGGCGGATGATGTAGACGAGCATGGTCGATGCGGCGGATTCCGGAAAAGCGGACGGCGGCCGGGAGGTCCCGACCGCCGCCCCTCAATGCGCCATTATCAGCCCTTGACCGGCCGGAACTGGAACGCGAGCGTGTACTCGTCGGTGCGCGGCGTGTAGGCGACGCCTTTCGACGTTGCCCAGACCGTGAACTGGAAGTGGATCGGCATGATGCCGAGGTCCTCCATCGCGAGTTTCGTCGCGTTCTGCAGCATGGCGCTGCGGTTCTCGTCGTTCACCTGCTGCAGCGCCTGCTCGATCAGGTAATCGACCTTGACGTTGCTGTAGCGGCCCCAGTTGACGGCGCCGAGACCCTTGTCGCGATTGAACGTCGCGAGCAGCGACCGCAGCGGGCTCGACGCCTCGCCCGTCGAGGCTCCCCAGCCGACCATGTGGAAACTGAATTCCTGCTTCGCAGCGCGCCCGGAGTACGGCCCCATCGGCGCCGTCTCGACCTTGGCCGCGATGCCGACCCGCGCCAGCATCTGCGCGACGGCCTGCACGATCTTCTCGTCGTTGACGTAACGGCCCGACGGACCGTGGATCGTGATGTTGAACCCGTCGGGATAGCCGGCCTCGGCGAGGAGCTTCTTCGCGCCTTCGGGATCGAACGCATCGGGCTTCATCCCCGGCACGTGGCCGAAGAGTTTTTCCGAGACGAGCTGCCCCGAGGGAATCGCCTGCCCCTCCATCACGCGGTCGGCGATGGCCTGGCGGTTGATCGCCTTGGAGATCGCGCGGCGCACCCGGACATCGAGGAGCGGATTCTTGTCCATCGGCTTGCCCGCCTTGTCGCTGATGAACGGGCTCACGC
>JBDTLY010000457.1:0-2794 GCA_039934535.1 Casimicrobiaceae bacterium
CCTGGCGGAGACATTCGCCAGCGCGCGCATGCCTATTTGCGCCGGGCCGCGAACGCGCGCCGGCGCCGCCTTTGCGTTCGGGACGGGAACGTCGGCCGCGACGAACGTGCCGCCGCCGACCCGTCGCACCAGGAAGCCTTCGGATTGCAGCCGACCCAGCGCCTCATCGACGGTGTTGCGCGAGACGTGCCAGTCCGCGGCGAGCTGGCGCGCCGCCGGCAGGCCGCCGCCGGCCGCGAGACGCCCCTCCACGATCGCCCCAAGGCAGGTCTTGTAGATCTGCGCGGCGAGCCCGAGCCCTTCGTTGTCGCGCCCGCTTTGCAGCGGCAGCAGCGCGCCCTGCGCTCGCCTCGCCATGCCCGCCCTCCGATGCGCACCCGTAATGGCTCAGTAATGTACGTCTAAATGGACCTTGTGGTAAGGCCATTGTCGCGGCACGATCCGGACTGGCGAATCGCGGTTCGCCGATGACCGGAGACTTCGATGAATTTCCATCCCTTGGGCTTTCTCGGCGTAGCGACGGCAATGTGCGCCTCCGTCGTGTCGCACGTGTTCGCCGACGACAAGCCCGCCGTGCCGCCACCGCCGGCCTGCATAGGCCCGGAATTCCGGCAATTCGACTTCTGGCTGGGCGAATGGGAGGTGCGCGACGCCGCGGGAAAGCTGCAGGGCACGAACCGAATCCTCAGCGCGCACAAGGGCTGCGCGCTGGAGGAGCACTGGACCGGCGCCGGCGGATTTTCCGGCACCAGCCTCAACCTCTACGACGCCGGGCGCAAGCAATGGCACCAGACGTGGGTCGACAGCAGCGGCGCGTTGCTGCAGCTCGACGGCGGCCTCATCGAAGGCACGATGGTGCTGTCAGGCGCGACGCCGTCCGCGAATTCGGCGGATGGGCGCGCGCTGCAGCGGATCGCGTGGACGCCGCTGCCCGACGGCAGCGTGCGCCAGTTCTGGGAATCGTCGGCCGACGGCGGAAAAACGTGGACCGTCGCCTTCGACGGGTACTACACGAAGGTCATCGGATCCCGAACGACGACGCCGGCCGGCGTCTCGATGCCGTTCTACGCGCGCTTGTCCTGATTGATCCAGGCGCAGACGATGCCCATCAGCACCATCGCGATCGTGCCGAACACGATCTGCTTGGCGACGACGTTGCCCGGCATCGGCTGGACAGCGTAGTAGATGAGGCAGGTCGGGATTACGGCCAGCACGGCCACGGCGAGACCGAAGCGCACGCCCTGGCCGAGAAACGGCTTCGCCTCGCGGCCCATGCGGTAGATCCACGTGAAGCCGATGCCGATCAGCACGTGTGCTGCGATCATGAATCCGAAAAAGCCCATCTGCTGCTCTTCGGGACGGAACAAAGGGCCCAGCGCCTTGTAGTCCGGCGCGAGCAGCCATCCATGCACGACAAACCCGAACAGCAACGACATCACGGCCATGACTGCAGCCGAAATCGCAACGTTCATGTTCATGCTTCCTCCACTTCCGGTGAGATCCGGATTTTCCCCATGCGGGTCCGCGTGCTTCGCGTCCCGCCCCGCGCGTCGTCAGTGGCTTTCGCGCCCGACTTTTGCCCCCGAGTTCCCGACCAGGAAATCGAGGTCGACTCCCTTGTCCGCCTGCTGCACGGTGTCGCAATAGAGCTTGACCCAGCCGCGATCCGAGTGCGGCTTCGGCGCCTTCCACTTTGCGCGGCGGCGCGCGAGCTCGGCGGCGCCGACGTGAAGGTGAATCTTCCGTTTCGCGACATCGAGCTCGATCAGGTCGCCATTCTGCACCAGCGCAAGCGGCCCGCCCGCGGCGGCCTCGGGCGCGGTGTGCAGCACGACGGTGCCGTACGCGGTGCCCGACATTCGCGCATCGGAGATCCGGATCATGTCGGTGACGCCCTTTTTCAACAGCTTCGCCGGCAGGGCGAAATTGCCGACTTCCGGAAAGCCCGGATAGCCCTTCGGGCCGCAATTCTTCAGCACCAGCACCGAACTTGCGTCGACGACGAGCTTCGGGTCGTCGATGCGCTTGTGCAGGTCGTCGACGTCCTCGAACACCACGGCGCGGCCCTTGTGCTTCAGCAGCTTTGGCGTCGCCGCCGAAGGTTTCAGCACGCAGCCGTCGGGCGCGAGATTGCCGCGCAGCACCGCGATGCCGCCCTGCGGCTTGAACGGCTTTTCGAGCGGCGTGATCACGTCAGGGTTGTAGTTGACGGCGTCCTTGCTGTTGTGCCACAACGTCTCGCCGTTCACGGTGAGCGCCTTCTTGTGGAGGAACCGGCCGATCTCCCTGATCACCACCGGCAGGCCGCCCGCGTAATAGAAATCCTCCATCAGGTACTTGCCCGACGGCATCAGGTTGACAAGGCACGGCATGTCGCGGCCGAGACGGTCCCAATCGTCGAGCGTCAGCTTGACGCCGATGCGGCCGGCGATCGCGAGCAGGTGGACGACGGCGTTGGTGGAGCCGCCGATCGCGCCGTTGACCATGATCGCGTTCTCGAAGGCATCGCGCGTCAGGATCTTCGACATCCTTAGATCTTCATGCACCATCTCGACGATGCGCCGGCCCGCCATGCGCGCGAGCAGCCGGCGCCGCGAGTCGACGGCAGGAATCGCCGCGTTGGTCGGCAACCCCATGCCGAGCGCCTCGACCATCGACGCCATCGTCGAGGCCGTGCCCATCGTCATGCAGTGGCCCGCCGAGCGCGACATGCAGGACTCCACTTCGAGCATGTCCGTCGGCTTCATCTCGCCGGTCTTCAGCATCTCGGTGACCTTCCACACCATCGTGCCGG
>JBDTLY010000458.1:0-2763 GCA_039934535.1 Casimicrobiaceae bacterium
GGCCGCGACGGCCGGCCAGTCGTCACGTTCTCGGAGCCGAAATCGATCAGCCGCGAAACCACGCTCGACCGCGACCTCTCCGCCACCCGCGATCGCGCGGAGCTTTCTCAAATCTTCACCGATCTTTGTGTAAGCGTCGCTGAGGATCTGCACAAGGCAGGCTATGCGGGGCGCACGATCGGGCTCAAATTGCGCTACGACAACTTCCGCACCGTCACGCGCGACCAGACCATTCCGGCGCCGACGCAGGACGCGCAGACGATCCGCCGCGCCGCGGGCGAGTGTCTGAAGCGCGTGCCGCTCGACCGCCGTATCCGCCTGCTCGGCGTGCGCATCGGCGCGCTCATTCCGATCGACGAAGTCGGAAAAATGCAGGCTGCCGAGGTCGATCCGACGCCGTCGCTTTTTTGACGCTCGAAAATGTTGATTCGAGAAACTCAGCCCGGTCGCCATCCCGGGTGAGCAAGATGCCATATCAAATGCAGGAACGAGAAGCTGAAGACAATGACCCACAGCCACCAGAACAGACGAAGTATCGCGGCCTCCGAAGCGTGCGCGGAGGGCGCCTTGATCAATGTTTCGTACGAGTCGTCGGCGACGTTGCGGATCGCCAGATACTTGGGGACGAACTGATCATCGCGGCGAGAAAGAACCGAAAATTGTTGTCGACACGTGGAAAAGTGATTGCCCGGAAACTGCGCCTTCCACTCGTCTTCGATCAGCAGCAGCCTCGTGTTGGCCGTATCGACAAACGCGCGCCCGCGCGCGTCCAGGCGCATGAAGTAGTAGGCGAGGAACAGGGGCGCGATCGGGACTACGACCAGCGTCGCCAGCGCTACAAGCGAGAAGACCCCAATGGCTTCCTTGGCGAGCAAGCCGAAGATCGCGAGAAACGCCGTTTGAATGGTCAGGAAGTGCGCGAACCTCTGCTGCTTGAGGGTCTCGTAGAACTTGAGCAGATCCAGGTTGGCCTTCCACTCCTCCAGCAGCCGCGTGTCAGCTTTTTCCATCAGTGGTTTCTCCGTCGTGCACGGACATCCGGTGCGACTCGAAGGCGTCAAGGCAGGACGACGACCTTGCCGCGGCTGTGCCCCGTCTCCATTGCCCGCTGCGCGTCCGCCGTTTCCTCGAGCGTGATCGTACGTTCGATGTGGGGCCGCAGCACGCCGTCGCGGGCGAGTTCCGCCAGGCGCTGCCATGTCGCGCCCCCCGCCTTCAGCACGAACGCGATCGCCCGCTGCTTCGAGGTGAACCGCGCCAGGACGCCGCTCGCGGCGGTGTTCATCGCTGCGCCAAAATTGCCTGCGGTGTTGATGTAGCAGCCGCTTTCGGTGAGCACCTGCCGCGCCGCGTTGAAGGTCGATGCACACGCCGCATCGAACACGACGTCGAAGCGATCCGCGCGATGCGTGAAGTCGTCGCGCGCATAGTCGACCACTTCGTCGGCGCCGAGGCCGCGCACGAAGTCCGCGTTGCCCGCGCTGCACACGCCGACCACGTGCGCGCCGAGATGCTTCGCGACCTGCACGGCAAAGTGGCCGACGCCACCGGCCGCGCCGGTGATGAGCACGCGCTGTCCGGATGTCAGTCGCCCATGTTCCGCGAGCGCCTGCCATGCGGTGCCGCCGGCGACAGGCAGCGCCGCGGCGGGCGCGAAGTCGATGCCGTCCGGGATCGCCGCGAGGCTCGCGGCCGGAATCACGGCGTACTCCGCGAACGCGCCGTCGCGCACCATCGGGGAGAGCGCGCCGAACACGCGCTCGCCCATGTGACGGGGCGGCGCGCCGCTGCCGACCGCGACAATTTCGCCCGCGACGTCAAAGCCGGTCCCGCGGGGCGGTCCGCGAAACACCGGCACCCAGCGCAGATGCCCCGCGCGCGCCTTGCCGTCGAGCGGATTGAGGCTCGCCGCGCGAACGCGCAGCTTTACTTCGCCGGGGCCGGGCGCCGGTTCCGGGACGTCGATGACCTTCAGCACCTCGGGCGGGCCGTACCGGTCATAGCGGACGGCGCGCATCAGTGCGTGTCGAGCGCGTGCTCGCGCAATGCGTCCAGCGGAATCACCGCGAGCGTTTCTTCATGGGTCGCCGCAAGCACCACCGGCGCCGCGGTCCCGGCCTCGTAGGCCTCGCGCCAGGTCGCGGCGCACACACACCAGCGGTCGCCGGGCTTGAGACCCGGAAATCCGTATTCGGGCGCCGGCGTGACGAGGTCGTTGCCGCGCGATCGCGCGAACGCAAGGAACTCGGCCGTCACCTGCACGCAGACGACGTGGAGCCCGAGATCTTCGGAACCCGTGTTGCAGCAGCCGTCGCGATAGAAACCGGTGCGCGGCGACGTCGAGCAGGGGGCGAGCGTTCCGCCCAGGACATTCCGGTCGTCGAAGGGCATCGCTCCGCCCTTCGCTACGCGTTCGCCGCCGTGCCGGGCTTCAGCACACGATCGCACGTCGCGCGCGCGGGATCCCCTGCGGGCACCTTCGCGCACACGCCCGCCATGTCAGCCGTGAGCCGCCGCACCGCGTCGGCGTGGGCGTTGCCCTTGTTCCATTTCGCGAGGTTCCTGCCCACGCGCTCGAGCGCACGCTGGTTGCGCTCGTAGAACGTTTCGGGCGCGGGCTCGAGCTCGCCGATCACCTGCGCCGCGGCCTTTTCGATGCGCGCGGCATCCTGCGGCGTCAGCTCGACGAGCAGCGCCACGTACTTCGATCCCCATTGCAGCCGCGTCGCCGGGCCTGTCGAGGCGGCATAGGCCTTTTCCGCC
>JBDTLY010000459.1:0-2711 GCA_039934535.1 Casimicrobiaceae bacterium
TGCAACTCGAGCACGACGGGGCCTGTTACGCGCACCATCAGCTCTTCGTAGGTCAGTCCGGCCTTGAAGTCGGCGTTGACGAGGTTCATCGATCCCGTGTACCCGATGCGGCCGTCGATCACCGCGATCTTGCGATGGTTGCGCAGGTCCGCGCGGGCGCCGCGCCTGCGAAAGAACGCGAGGCGCATCGTTTCACCGGCTTCGATGCCGGCCGCGTGCAGTCGCGCCTGCAGCTTGTCGTAGCCCATGCCGCGCGCGGCCAGCGCGTCGGCCATCACCCGGCAGACGACGCCCCGCCTGACGGCAGCCTTCAGCGAGGTGACCACGCGCCCGGCGACCGCGTCGTCGGCGATGATGTAGAAGAGCAGATGGACGTGCACGCGCGCGGCGTCGATGTCGGCCACCAGACGGTCGACGATCTCGTCGTATTCGGACAGGATTTCGACCCGGTTGCCGCCGAGGATCGGCAGGTCGCCCAGTTTTTCCGCGAGCAACACTGCCGGCACGACGTTCGGGTCCTGCTCCGGGTGGAAGACGTTCGGATGCGCGGAGAGCCGCGCGTAGACGGGCTTGGCGAGCTCGCCGAATGCGGCGGCGCGCCGCAATCGCCATTCCGGTATCCGGCGCCGTCCGAACACCAGGTACAACGCGAGGCCGATCGCCGGCTCGAACAGGATGAGCAGCAGCCAGCCTTTCGCGGCGTCCGGCGAGCGGCGAAAGGGAACGATGATCAGCATCACGATGCGGATCACCCATTCCGCGATGACGAACGCCGAAAGCCAGACGTTGGGGCTCGTCAGGAACTCCATCGCCGTCGTCGTCATTCGGCGCGGCGCCCGGTTTCCGCTACTGACGCTGGGACGCGAAGTACATCGAGCCCGCGTCGGACCGTAGCGTGAGCACGAGTTCGTTGTCCTTGAACAACTGCCCCGCCACGGCGCCGAGGCCCTTCGTGAATTCGGTGTCCATCGATCCGGCCGGGCACATCGCGCGCGTCAGCGCCATCGGCCCGAACGACAGCGCGGCGCTGTTCAACAGGTAGCTCGCCGATCCGCGGTTGCAGTCGGCACGCACGGTCATCATGCCGCCGGGCTGGAACACGAGCGTGTAGCGCTCCGGCGCGTCCGGCTTGATCCGCTTGCCGTCGCTCATCACCGTCTCCTTCCACGTCCAGACGCTCCCCGTGAGCATCGAGTCGCCCGCTGCCGTCATCGGCGGGGGCGGCGCGTTGACCGAGCCGGGCATGAGGGGCGCGCCGGGATCGACCGGGTTGCACGCAGCAACCGCGAGCACCAGGGCAGCGCGCGGAGGGACAAGGCGGAGGCGCATCGGAAGCTCCAGGGCGGTGGGAAGGATGTGCGGTGGTCGTCGCGTCACGGACGCTGCAGCCGTCTTCGCTCGCCGTGCAGACGCCACCATCGTCGCACGAGCCACGGAATTCCGGCAACCGAAAGCAGGCTCCAGACCGCCGCGATGTATTCGGACGCCGGCATCGGGGGCGCCATCAAGTCGGCATCGCGGAGCGACATGGGGAAGGGGCGCGCCGGCACCGGCACCGTCTTGAGCTTGGCGGGATTGCGCGGCATACGCTTTCGATATTCGCGCAGCGTCGCGACGGGCGCGTCGCCCCACGCGCGGCTCGATGGCAACTGCGGAAACTGCAGGTACACGAGCGCATCGAGATCGGAGGCCAGCATCGCTTCCAGTTTTCCGGGCTGCGCGCTGGCACGAGGCGTTTCGTGCGCGAGCGCAAGCAGGCTCCCGCCGATTTCCTCGAACGCGGCGGCGGGCAGCATTTGCGTAGGCTCCGTCCAGAGGTAGTCGGCGATCTGCATGGCCCTGGCGACGGACCGCTCCGTCAGGACGAGCCACGGGAACCCAAGCGCGGCGGAAAACCGTCTTTTGGCGCCGCGTGCCGGAACGTTCCAGCCGAGCGAATGCAGCGCATCGACGCTGATGCTCGTGCAATTGGTGGACGGGTGGTAATAGACGAGCTGGTGCCGCCAGAACTGGTTGTAGATGCGTCCGAGCGCGGATTGCAGCAGCGTGGGGGCGCGCTCGTTCGACAGCACGGCGACCAGCATGGACGATGGCCGGTACCACGCTTGCCCGGCGTTGAGGTCCGCGAGGTAGTTGTCGAGCGGCACCGGCGCGGCGAGGATTCCTTTTTCGCTCTCGGAATCGAGCGTGTAGAAATTGTTGGCGAGCCAATCGCCGATCGCGCCGTCGTCCTGCACGCGGCCGGTGACCAGCGCGAAATGGCCGGCATGCGCCTCGTCGTCGTCACCCTGCGCGCCGTTGACCATGATCCCGATGACGGCGCGTCCGCGCAGGTCGCTGCTCGTTCCCGCGCGCTGCCACAGCGTTTCGGCGGTGTACGGCGTTAGCGCGCCGCCCTGCGGATCGGTGCGCATGCGTTTGCGCAACGCGCGCGCGGCCGAAGGCGCCGCGGGAAGGGCGCGCCGCGGCGGAAGATCGGCAAGGCAAAATTCTTCCGGCCAGATCGTGCGGGCAACGATGGCGTCGTGCCCGATCGTGCCTCGCACCTTGACCGGTCGCGTCGAGAAATATTGCGCGGACGAGGCGTCAAAGTACGAACGGTTCAGCGGATTGCGGGGCGCAAGGCTGAGTGCGAGGTCTCCGGCAGGTGTCGAAATCTCAGTCGCATCGTCGCCGAGTCGCGCGCCGGCGATCACGTCCGGTGCGGCCGT
>JBDTLY010000460.1:0-2700 GCA_039934535.1 Casimicrobiaceae bacterium
CGCGTCGGCGCGCGACCGGCGCAAGGCCGGCAAGTGCGTGCTCGAAGGCGAGCACATCGTCGCCATGTTCGAACAGCGGCACGGCGCGCCCGAAGTGATCGTGGTCACCGACGACGCGCTCGCGCGTCCCGCGGTGTGCGCGTTGGCCGAGCGCCACCCGGAACGCGTGCTCGTGGTCACGTCGAAGCTGCTTGCGGAATTGGCCGTGCTTCCGGCCGATGTCGGGATGCTCGCCGTCGTTCCCGCGATGCGTCCGGGACCGGCGGAAGCGGCGGATTTTTGCCTGCTGCTCGACGACGTCCAGGATCCCGGCAACGTGGGCTCGATGCTCCGCACCGCCGCCGCCGCCGGCATCCGTCAGGTATGGATGTCGAAGCATTGCGCGTTCGCGTGGTCGCCGAAAGTGCTGCGCGCCGGGCAGGGCGCCCATTTCTGCCTCGACATTCACGAGGACGTCGACCTTGCGGGTTGGGCAGCCGCGTTTCGCGCGCGTGGCGGCGACGTGGTGGCCACGCTTGCTGCGGGCGGCACGAACCTCTATGACGCGCGGCTGGGGGGACGGATCGCAATCGCGATCGGCAACGAGGGCTCTGGCCTCGACGCCGCGCTCGCCGCGCAGGCGACGCAGCGCGTGACGATTCCGATGCCTGGGGGGATGGAATCGCTCAATGCCGCGGCGGCGGCGGCGGTCTGCCTGTTCGAATGCGTGCGCCAACGTCGCGCGCGTGCCGCCTGACGTCAAGGAAACACGGTCGCGAACTTCCCGGATTCGCTGCAGCCGCCGCCGGAATCCGGCACGAACCATTGACCCTCGAAGCCGATCGACGTGGCCTTCATCTCGTAGAGCGTCCCCGTCGTGTTGACCGTCGTCGTGGTTCCGGCCGTGCAGACATACGAGGCAACGGGAACCCGGAACAGCACCCCCTGCTGGGCGTAGGTGCCCGCAAACGCGCAGTTTTCGCTGCCGACATAAAGCCAATCGATTTGCAGCCCGCCGCCCGAGGATTGGGTGATGTTCGCGTCGAAGTCGGTAAGCACCGTCCCGTTGTCGGCGCTGTTCTTGC
The DNA here is from genome assembly GCA_039934535.1 of Casimicrobiaceae bacterium. Taxonomy (GTDB): domain Bacteria; phylum Pseudomonadota; class Gammaproteobacteria; order Burkholderiales; family Casimicrobiaceae; genus CAIWHR01. Next base: position 1,065 of record JBDTLY010000460.1, read on the forward strand.
ACCCGGAGTGCACGACCAGCGCGGTCCCGTAGTATTGCCCCCCCACGGCGATTGGCGTCAGCGTCTGCCGTATGAGCGACTTGGTGACGGTGATGACCTGGGTCCCGGTGTTAACCGTGTAAACGAGGGCGCCCGACGTCGCGTCGGCGGGCGTGAACGTGGCGGTGCCAACCTGCGTTACGGAATGGTCCGCCGGATTCCACGGCGCGCCGATTCCCGTTCCGGTCGTCACGAAAAGGCCGCCGGAGAAATTCGTTCCGTCGGTCGAGCGGGACAGGTTGCCGGCATACCAGATGGGTGTCTTGGCCGGTGCCGGGCCATGGACGAAAAAGGTCGCGAAGATGAAGTCCTGACTCTGAATGAAATTGACGCCCCAGCCGTCCTCGGCGGAGCCGGCCCACCAAATGTCGGTGTAGTCGTCGGCGCGCGCGGGCGGCGCACACAACAGGGTGCCGGCGAGCATGAGGGACAGGAGCGTGCGAAGCGAGGTAGGCAGGGTTCGGAGGATCATGTCCGCTTAGTCAATCGGATGGGAGACAAGTCCGGATTCTACCGTGGAGGCGAGTTTTTCAATCGAGGCGGCGGCGGGGAGCGCGGACTGTGCTCCTACATTCATGCATGCAACCGTGCCCGCAGCGACGCCGGCGGCGAGTGCGCGATTCCACGATGCGCCGCTATGAAGTTCGGCCGCAAGAACTCCCGTGAATGCGTCGCCGGCGCCTGTCGTGTCGACAACGCGTAGGATTGGCGCCGACGCGCGAATCAGCCTCGCGCCGACGACCGCCAATGCGCCGTCCGCGCCGAGCGTGACCACGACTGCGCAGCCGAATCGACGGAAGAGGCCCGTGGCGAAGGCTTCCGGCGTCGCCGGCGCACCGAGCGCATGCGCAATTGCCGCGGCCTCGCTTTCGTTGACGACGAGCACGTCGAGCGATGAGAGAAGGGCGTGCGGCAGCGGCTGCCACGGCGCAGCGTTGAGGATCACCCGCGCGCCGCGTCCGCGCGCCCGTTGTGCAAGCGCTGCGACCGCGGACAGCGGCACCTCGAGCTGCATGAGCACCGTCGTGCCCGGCGCAAGCAGCGCGTCGGGAACACTCGCCGGGTCGGCGCGATCATTCGCGCCCGCAACGACCGTGATGCTGTTCTCGCCCAAGTCATCCACGTGAATCAGTGCAACGCCTGTCGGTCCCTCCACGTGGTCCACACCGGTCAGGTCCATGCCGGCATCGTCGAGGCCGCGCAAGGCCGGTGTGGCGAACGCATCGCTGCCGACAGCGCCGAAGAGCAGGACGTCCGCGCCGGCGCGCTCCGCCGCGAGCGCCTGGTTGGCGCCCTTGCCGCCGGGATGCGCGGCGAACGCGCTGCCCGCGAGCGTCTCGCCGGGACGCGGCAGGCGCGCAACGCGGGCGACGAGGTCGAGGTTGATCGAGCCGAAAACGACGATCATGAGACGGCCCGTGCGGCGGCGCCGGAGATCAGGCCGCGGGCCGATAGACGTTCACGACGCCCTTGACGAGCAGGATGTTGCCGTACGGGCGCAATTCGCCGGTGCGAACGATGACGAACGCCTTTCGCGCGCGATCGTAGAACGCGTGCCGCTCGAGGTGGCCGATCTCGCAGTCGGCAAGTCCGCACG
>JBDTLY010000461.1:0-2700 GCA_039934535.1 Casimicrobiaceae bacterium
ACGCCGGACAACAACTATTTGGCCGGCATCGCCGCCGCCGCCGTCCAGATTCCCGCCCTCAGCAAGACCTATCTGGAAAAGAGTCAGGCCGGGCTTTCGCTGCTCCAGGCGCTGCTCTCCTATTCCGTGCAGAAGGAGCAAGGCGACGCGGTCGACCGTTTCGCCGACTTGAGCGGCGCCGTGATGCGGGTCGTGTCCCGCGCGAACTCGACCATGCCCTATGTCGAGACCGTGCCTGAGAACCAGGCGATGTTCACCGCGCAGACGCCCAAGGAAATGGCCAGCGTGTCGATTCCTTCGCTGACGGGGCGCTCGACGCTGGGTGAGCATGTCGCCGCCACGCTGAGCGCGCAGTTGCAGCCCGCACCGAAGACTGTGTCTTGGCGCGCGTCCGAAGGCCTCTACGGCGCCGTCAACCAGCTGTTCCCGCAGACGCGCGACTTAGGCGCCGTGAAACTCAGCCTCGACTATCTCGCGACGCGCACGGTCGGCGAACTCAACATCGCGTTTCGCTCGACGCTGGACGCATTCTCGTACCGGCTCGACGCCTGGATCACAGCACGCGCAAACCGGCGCCTGGAGCAGATGCGCGCGGCCAGGCCGACCGGTCTCCACATCGGCGGCTATGCCTGGGTCGAGAATCTCAAGGCCGACACGCGGCCGGACAGCGAAGGCTATCTGCTCGCGCCGTCGCAAGCGCAGGCCGCGACCGCGGCGCTGCTGCGCAGCGGCTTCATGGCCAATCACGAGCAAGGCGCGTTCGACATCGCGCTCGATTCCAGACGCACGCGCCGCGCGCAAGACATCCTCCAGGGGCTGACGCGCGACCAGCCACTGGCTGCCCTTTACGGCTACCGCATCGAGCGCGCGTTGCGGGACGCCAAGCTCGGCAAGTTGATCTGGCCGTTGCGAATCGCGTATCCGTGGCGCCCGGTGGGTGCCGCCCCGTCGGTCGACGTCACCGAAGCGATCGGCGCGCGCGACGTGGTCGACGGCGTGGCATTGCTGGCCGACTGGGAACTGGGGGAATCCAAGGTCTTCGTCAAGCTCGATGGCTCGCTCGCGAGCCTCAAGCCGAAGCCGCCGGGCTTGCAGCCGGATGACAAGTCGACGCTGCGCGTCGTCATCGCCGACGCGCTCGACCTGGCGGACAGCGTCAGCGACCTGCTGTTGGCCGAGGGTGCGCACCAGATTGCGCGGGGCAATCCCGAACGCGCGGCGGCGGCGATGGCGGTCGCCGACAAACAGTCGCTGCCGATCGAGATCCAGGTGGGACGCACGCCGCGCGGCGGGGCGAGCTACACGCAGCGCATCGCCGTTCTGTGTCCCGCACCGGTCGAAGGCTGGCCCGAGGACCGCCGCGCGCGCGCCGAGCCCGGCCTCAATGCGTGGATCGCAACCATGCTGGGCGACCCTGCACGCTACCGCTTCGTCGCACGCGTCCATCGCACGGACGCGCAGGGCCACACCATCATCGACGCGTCCCAGGTCGTCGCGACCTGGGACGACCTCGCGCTGTCGCCGCTGTCGGCGGTCCTCCTGGCCGAGGGCGTCGCGGCACCGCGGCTGTCAGAGCAGGGAGAGACGGGCTTTCGCAGCGTCGTGGCTGCCGCGCTGACCTCCAAGGTCGCCAATCCGGCCAACGTCGTCGCGCTCGACATCGAAGCGACAGGCGACGACGCCGGCGCGCTCGGGCTCTCCTCGTTCGAGGCGCTGGCCATGACGCTGAAGGCGCTGATCGACCGGTCGCGCTTCGCGACGCGCAAGGACCTGGTAAGCATCGACGACGTGCTCGAAACCAAGCCGTCGATGGGCGAGTACGCGGGCGTGGACGTGGCGGAGATCGTACAGCGCGCCGACGACCTCGCCGCGGAATTCGACGGCGTGCGCAACGCAATGCTCGGCAGTCCGGATGCCGACACCCTGCTCGCGGCGCTCGCCGCCGCCGCCGACGTGCTGCCGCCGGTCGCCTGGCCGCCGGCGGTGTTCGCCATCGATGCGAAGGGTGCGAATCCCGCCGAGCGCAACGAGCGCGCAGCCAAGGCCATTGTGGCGCTGCAACCCATCGTGGACGACTTGCACGCGTTCGTGCATTCGCCCACGCCGCCGTTCGACGGCAAGCCGGCGACCGATGCCCAGAATGCGCAGCACGCGATCGGACGCCTGAAGCGCCTGTTCGGCAAGGACTTCCCCGTGCTGCCGCGCTTCGCGTTCGGGCCGTATGCCGCTGAGTTCAACGCGTCGCTCGCCGAACAGGATGCGCTGACCGTGACCGACGCCTGGCGCATCAATGGTTGGCTCATCCAGGTGGCGCGGGTGCGCGACGGCGCGGACCGATTCGCAGCGGCCGTCTCCGCGCACGAGGCACTTCACGCGCCCTTGGCGCTCGGCGACATGAAGGTCGTGCAGTTCCCCCATCAGGCGAAGCAGGTCTGGGCCGCGTTGCCCGAAGCGTGGCGGGAGGGCGACGGCGCGACGTTCGACCCGAAGCAGGTGCCCGAGGAGTTGAGGGAATATCTCGCCGGGAAACCGGGGGCGCCCTACCGCGATATCAACCGCGTGGTGCCGGACGTGGCGATCGCCCTGCATGCGCCCGGGCTGGGAGCGGTCGCCGCCGAGGAGACCATCGCCGCCTTCGTCAGCGACGAGTGGCCCGAGTTCATCCCTGACCCGTTCCAGACGGCGGGCATCGCGTTCCAC
>JBDTLY010000462.1:0-2697 GCA_039934535.1 Casimicrobiaceae bacterium
CGACCTTCGTCGCGAACTCGCGCATCACCTGCGCCGCGGCGGCGATCTCGCCGATCGTCTCCTTCTTGACGCGAAGGCCCACGGTCAGCGCCGCGATCATCACCGGCGTCACTTCGCCGCTCATGATCCGGCGCATGATCGCCAACATCTCGTCGGGGAAGATCTCGCGGTGCTCGATCGTGCGCTGCAGCGCGTCCTGCACGGATAGGGTCATGACGGCTCCGGGTCCTTATTGCTTGAGAATCTCGGTGCGAGCGCGCGCGAGGTCGACGCGGCACGCAAGCCGGGCAAGGTCGGCGGCGCTCGGCACCGCCGCCGCCGGCGCGCCCGCATCGGGCTGCATGGAGCGGACGTAATCGCATTGCGCCTGCTGATAGAGCGCGAACGCGCGCGACGACGAGGCGAACGCGGTGTAGGCCCCGGGACGCTTCGTCGCCACTTCGGTTTCGCGCGCGGCGCGCCCGGCGGCGGTCTCCGCCCGCTTCAGGGCCGCGAGCGCCTCGCCGTCGAGGTTGGTCAGGCATTTCGCGACGGCCTCGCGGTCGCCCGCGTCATCGCATTCGTCCATCGCGGCCGCCGCGGCGAATGCGGGGAACAGCGCCGCGGCCAGCGCCACGACAATACAACGCCAGGTCGTCATGGTTTCCCCTCCAGGAAATTGCGCAGCAGCGCGTGCCCGTGCTCCGTCAGGATCGCCTCCGGATGGAACTGCACGCCCTCGACCGCGAACCGCCGGTGGCGCACGCCCATGATCTCGCCGTCATCCGCGGTCGCGGTGACCTCGAGGTCGGCGGGCAGCGACGCGCGCTCGATCGCGAGCGAATGGTACCGCGTTGCCTCGAGCGGCGACGGGAGGCCCTTAAAGGAACCCTTGCCGTCGTGCGCCACCGGCGAAAGCTTGCCGTGCATCACCCGCTGCGCGCGGACGATGCGACCGCCGAACGCCTGCCCGATCGCCTGGTGGCCGAGGCACACGCCGAGGATCGGAACCTTTCCGGCGAACGCGCGGATCAGGTCCACCGAAATGCCCGCCTCGTTCGGCGTGCACGGTCCCGGCGAGACGACGATGTGCGACGGCCCCCACGCCGCGACCTCGGCAAGCGTGATGGCGTCGTTGCGGTGCACATGCACGTCGGCGCCGAGCTCCCCCAGGTACTGGACGAGGTTCCAGGTGAAGCTGTCGTAATTGTCGATCATCAACAACATTTAATGCTCATGCAGGTTCGTTGCGGATCGAAACGAGCTTCGACAGGCCGAACAGGTTGACGGACTTCATCCACTCGATCTTCCAGTCGTAGCGCGCGATCTCGGCGGCGAGCTCGAAGTCCGAACGGAAGCCCACCTCGCCCGGCACCGGCTTCACGACACGCTCGAGCAGCCACCAGAAGCGGCTGCCGCTGAAATGGTTGAGGATCAGGATCGTGCCGCCGACGCGGCACACGCGCCGGACTTCGGTGACGAGTCGCTGCGGGTCGGGCGTCACCGAAAGCACGTAGGGCACGGTGACGCAATCGAAACTGCCATCCGGAAACGTCAAGGCTTCCGCATCCATCACTTCCAGCCGGATGTCGCGATCCGCGAGGGCCGGCACGCGCGCGCTCGCCTTCGCCAGCATTTCCATCGACAGGTCGACGCCCACGACGGCGGTCGCCTCCGGATAGCGTGCCAGCATGAGGCCTGTCCCCACCCCAACTTCGAGCAACCGCGCAGGCTGCAGCTCGCTCACGGCGTCGGCGAGCGCGCGCCGCCCGGGTTCGAGAATGCCGCCGAAGATCCGGTCGTACACAGGCGCGTAACGCCGATACGCTCGCACGACCACGTCGCGCGACAGAAGGTTCTTCGAGCGCGCAAGCGGCGGCGCGGCGGCCGGCTTGCCGGAGCGCACGGCCGCGTCGTCCTCCACGCCGTTACGGGCATCCGGTGACATTGTCATCCCTCCTCGTCCAATCCGTGCTGCACCATGTCCGCCGCGCGCAGGACCGCGCGGGCCTTGTTCTGCGTCTCCTGCCATTCGGATTCGGGCACCGAATCGTGGACGATGCCCGCGCCGGCCTGCACGTAGAGCATGCCGTCCTTGATCACCGCGGTGCGAATCGCAATCGCGGTGTCCATGTCGTCCTGGAAGCTCACGTAGCCGACGGCGCCCGCGTAGACACTGCGGCGCACGGGCTCGAGCTCGTCGATGATCTCCATCGCGCGCACCTTCGGCGCGCCGCTCACGGTACCGGCGGGAAACGACGCGCGCAGCACATCGAGACTCGTGAGTCCCGGCTTCAGCGCGCCTTCGACGTTCGAGACGATGTGCATCACGTGCGAATATCTTTCGACCACCATCCGGTCGGTGACGCGCACCGTTCCCGTCGCCGCCACGCGCCCGACGTCGTTGCGGCCGAGGTCGACCAGCATCACGTGCTCGGCGATCTCTTTCGGGTCCGCGAGAAGCTCCTGCGCGAGCTTTTCGTCGGCGTCGCGCGTGGCCCCGCGCGGCCGGGTGCCCGCGATCGGCCGCAGCGTGACCGTCGCGCCCTCCTTGCGGACGAGTATCTCGGGCGAGGCGCCGACCACGTGGAAGTCGCCGAAGTCGTAGTAGAACATGTACGGCGACGGGTTCAGCGAGCGCAGCGCCCGGTAGAGCGACAGCGGCGAATCGGTGAACGGCAGGCGGATCCGCTGCCCGATCTGCACCTGCATGACATC
>JBDTLY010000463.1:0-2694 GCA_039934535.1 Casimicrobiaceae bacterium
CTTGCCGCCGCCACCAGCGGTCGCCTTGATCAGCACCGGGTAGCCGATTTTCTTCGCCTCCGCGGCAAGCAGCGCAGGCGCCTGGTCGTCGCCGTGGTAACCCGGAACGAGCGGGACGTTCGCCGCGCCCATGATCCGTTTGGCGGCGGACTTGGAGCCCATCGCCGCGATCGCCGCGGGCGGCGGGCCGATGAAGACCACGCCCGCGCGCGCGCAGGCCGTCGCGAAGATCTCGTTCTCGGACAGGAAGCCGTAACCCGGATGAATCGCCTGCGCGCCCGACTTCTGCGCCATGGCGATGATCGCGTCGCCGCGAAGATAGCTCTCGCGCGGCGGGGGCGGGCCGATCCGATACGCCTCGTCGCACGCCGCGACGTGCAGCGCATCACGGTCGGCGTCGGAGTAGACGGCGACCGTGCGGATGCCCATCCGGCCCGCCGTGCGCGCGACGCGCACCGCGATTTCGCCGCGATTCGCGATCAGGATCTTGTCAAACATCCGCGCGGCTCTTCGGCACAGGCCCGGAACCTTCGCCGGTCACTTTGCGCAGCAGCGCGCGGATGAAGCGCCACAGCTTCGGAATGAGCCAGATCATCAACGCGACGAGGGCGGCGAGGACGACGAGCGCGACAATCGGATGCGTGAACGCGAGCCAGAGCACGGTTCCCACGGCAAGGTCTTCGCCGAACGATGCCGCCCAATTCGAGAAGGGCTCCGGTGACGTGTTGATCACCGCCCGGCCACCCGCCTTGGTCAAATGACTGCCCGCGGCGAGCGAGCCGCCGAGGATCGCCGCCGCGAGGGACGCCGCCATCGACGAGTCGCCGAAGACGCTCGCCGCCAGCGCCGCGCCCGCCGGAATCCGGATGAACGTGTGGACGGTGTCCCATAGCGTGTCCACCCCCGGCACCTTGTCGGCGAAGAACTCCACGCAGAACATGAATCCGGACGCCGCCAGCACCCACGGATGCGCGAGCGCCGCGAGTCCGCCCGGAAGGTCGACCCAGTGCAGGTAACCGAGACCGCCGACGATGAAGAGCACGGCGTACAGCCGGATCCCGCTCGCCCAGCCGAGTGCCGCCGCCAGCGCAACGAGATGCAACGTGTCGAACTGCGCGAGTCCGGGGATGGCATTCACTCGTCGAGGTCCTCAGGCACCCACTTCGCCCGCCGCTTGCCGAGAAACGCCGCCACGCCTTCCTTCGCCTCCGGCGTCGAGCGCACACGCGCGATGCGCGCCGCGGTGTCGGCGATCACCGGATCATCGACCGGCCGGTTCGCGACCGCGCGGATCAGCGCCTTCGACTCCGCCTGCGCGCGCGGGCCGGCGTCGACGAGCGCGCCGAGCACCTCGTTGATGCGGTTGTCGAGGTCGCCCTGCAGCACGATGTCGTGCACGAGGCCGATGCGATACGCCTCCGCCGCGTCGAAGCGCTCCGCGGAAAGGAAATAGCGCCGCGCCATCCGCGCGCCGATCGCCTCGATCACATAGGGGCTGATCGTCGCCGGGATGAGCCCGAGTTTCGCCTCCGACAGCGCGAACGTAGCGTCCTGCGCGGCGATCGCGATGTCGCAGCATGCGACGAGCCCGACTCCGCCGCCGTAGGCCGCGCCATGGACCCGGGCGATGGTCGGCTTCGACAGCGTGTTCAACGTCTTCAGCATTGCGGCCAGCGCTTCCGCATCGGCGAGGTTTTCCGCGTGGCCGTAGCCGGCCATTTTCTTCATCCAGTTGAGGTCGGCGCCCGCGCAGAAGCTGCGGCCGTGACCCAGCAGCACGACGGCGCGCACGGCGGTATCCGCGTCGAGCGCTCGCAGCGCCGATGTCAGTTCGGCGATCAGCTTCTCGTCGAACGCGTTGTGCACGTCGGGCCGCGCGAGCGCGAGGAGCGCAATGCCGCTGCGCACCTCGAGCGTCAGCACCGCATGCCCCGAGTCCGCAGCGGCGGCGTCTTTCGCTCGTTTCGTGTCCTTCGTCGTAACGGCTTTGCGCTTGGTCATTGGCTGTCCTACATCCGGAACACGCCGAACGTCGTCGGCTCGATCGGGCGGTTGAGCGACGCCGAGATGGCGAGCCCCAGCACCCGGCGCGTGTCGGCCGGGTCGATGACGCCGTCGTCCCAGAGGCGCGCGCTTGCAAAGTACGGGTGACCTTCCTTCTCGTACTGCGCGCGAATCGGCGCGCGGAACGCTTCCTCGTCTTCGGCGGACCACGTACCGCCTTTCGCCTCGAGCGCATCGCGGCGCACCGTCGCCAGCACGATGGCGGCCTGCTCGCCGCCCATCACCGAAATGCGCGCGTTCGGCCACATCCAGAGAAAGCGCGGACCGAACGCCCGTCCGCACATGCCATAGTTTCCCGCGCCGTAGCTCCCGCCGATGATGACCGTGAACTTTGGCACCTGCGCGCATGAAACGGCGGTCACCATCTTGGCCCCGTCGCGCGCGATCCCACCCGCCTCGTACTTCCGTCCGACCATGAAGCCCGTCACGTTCTGCAGGAAGACGAGCGGCACGCGGCGCTGCGCGCAGAGCTCGATGAAGTGCGCGCCTTTCTGCGCTGATTCGGAGAACAGGATCCCGTTGTTGGCGACGATGCCGACCGGATAGCCCCAGATCCGCGCGAAACCGGTGACCAGGGTCGCGCCGTAGCGCGCCTTGAATTCGTCGAACTCGCTGCCGTCGACGACGCGG
>JBDTLY010000464.1:0-2685 GCA_039934535.1 Casimicrobiaceae bacterium
CCATCGCCGTCGACACGCACATCTTCCGCGTGGCCAACCGCACTGGCCTGGCGCCGGGCAAGACGCCCGAGGCCGTCGAGCAAAAGCTCCTCAAGTTCGTCCCCGACGAATTCAGGCAGCACGCGCACCATTGGCTGATCCTGCATGGCCGCTACACATGCGTTGCGCGCACGCCGAAATGCGGCGAGTGCATCGTCCGCGATCTTTGCGATTACCGCGACAAGACCGCCTGACGCGATGTTCACGCCGTCGCGCGACGAGGCGCGCCGTTTTCTGGTCGACGCGTGGGCGAAGCACCGCGCAAAGCAGCCTCTTTCCGGACTCGAGCAGATGGCGGCGGGACTCATTGAGCTGCATCCGGAATATCACCCCGTCATCGAGAATCCGGAGCGCTTCGTCGACCGCGACTGGAAGCCCGAGGCGGGCGAGGCGAATCCATTCCTGCATTTGTCGCTGCACCTCGCGGTGGCGGAGCAGATCGGCATCGACCAGCCGCCCGGTATACGCCTGCAATTCGAGCGGCTGCGCGCCGCGCGGGGCGACCAGCACGCGGCGCTGCATGCGGTGCTGGAATGCCTGGGCGAGGTGATGTGGTCGGCGCAGCGCCACGGCACGCCCCCGGACGCGGCACTTTATATCGCCTGCCTCGAGCGGCAGCCATGAAAAAGGGCGCCCGCGGGCGCCCTTTGTTCGGCAACGCGCTTGGTCAGTACTTCGCGGATAGCACCGCCGGCTGCGCCGCGTAATAGGCGGCGAGGTTCTCGATGTCGTCCGCCGTCAACGTCGCGGCGAAGCCCGCCATGATCGCGTTCTTGCGCTGGCCGGACTTGTAATCGCGAAGCGCCTTCGCGAGATAGTCGCGATGCTGGCCCGCGAGCTTGGGGAAATCGGGCGCCGCGCTGTTGCCGTCGGCGCCATGGCAGGCGGCGCAGACTTCGGCGGCCTTCGCCTTGCCAGCGTCCGGACCGGCCGCGTGCGCGCCCGCGGATACGCCGAACACGGCGATGGCGGCCACGATCATCAGACGTTGCGATTTCATCATTTCACTTTCGACGTGAGACCGCTCTGGCCGTAGTACGCGGCGACGTCGGCCATGTCCTGGTCCGACAGCGAGGCGGCGATCGCGCGCATCGACGGATGGCTGCGTTCGCCGGACTTGTATTCGCCGAGCGCCTTCACGAGGTAGGCGGGGTGCTGGCCGGCGATTCGCGGGACTTTGTACACCTCGGGGTACGCGGTGCGCCAGCCTTCGATGCCGTGGCAGCCCTGGCACATCTGGACCTTCATCGCCCCCTTGTCCACGCTACCGACGGGCGTGCCCTCCGCGAGCGCAACGTTCGCCGCGGCCAGCGCAATGAACGCTGCGCCGAGCGCCGCCGCGAATGCATTCCTGTGCTTCATCGTTGGGTTTCCGCCATAGGCCCCGGGGGCCGTGATCGTGTGGCCGCGAGGGGGCGGCCGTTCTGCCGAGTGCGTCTCGTAAAACCCCGCGATTTTAGAGTCTGCGCGAGGCGGGGTCAAATCGCGGCGAGGTCGGCGACGTCACTTCTCGAGGTATTTGAACTTGTCCTTCACGCCCTTCCACTCGTCGGCGTCCACGGGCGCCGGCTTGCGCTCGATGATGGGCTTCCATACCTTGGCGAGCTCGGCGTTGATCGCAGTGAAGTGCTTCTGGTCGTCGGGAACGTCGTCCTCGGCGAAGATCGCCTCGACCGGGCATTCGGCGACGCACAGCGTGCAGTCGATGCATTCGTCGGGGTCGATGACGAGGAAATTGGGGCCCTCGCGGAAGCAGTCGACCGGGCACACATCGACGCAATCGGTGTACTTGCAGCGGATGCAGGTCTCGGTAACGACGTAGGTCATGCGCGGGGTCCGGCGGCAAAACGTTGATTTTAGCAAATCGGCCCCCATCGTTACCGCAACGCAGGAGAGGCTTGCACGCGCGAGGGGCTTCGGCTACCGTAGGTCACCGTTCGAGGCGCCCGGCCGTGCCGGCGCCCGCCCCCGACTTCCCTGCCCCCAAGGCAACGCACGAGGAACCCATGAGCGACAACATCAAGCACGTTTCCGACGCCACGTTCGACAAGGACGTACTCCAATCGCAGACGCCGGTCCTGGTCGACTACTGGGCCGAATGGTGCGGCCCGTGCAAGATGATCGCGCCGGTCCTCGAGGACCTCGCGCGCGACTACGCCGGCAAGCTGACCGTCGCAAAGCTCGACATCGACGCCAATCCGGGCATCACGAGCCAATTCGGCATCCGGGGCATCCCGACGCTGATCCTGTTCAAGGGCGGCAAGCCGCACGCCCAGAAGGTCGGTGCGCTGTCGAAGTCGCAACTGGCCGCCTTTGTTGACAGCAACCTCTGAACCCGCTAACCTGATTTTCGTGTCGCGTCGCCCCCCGTTCTTCCCGGGGCGGTCCCGCGGCAGGTTGCAAGGCGCTGCCTGACCGTTCGACGGCGCCTTCCCGGGACCCTTCCCGGGCTCTTCTCCCCGACCATCCCCCCGCGGCGATCAAACGCCGATGCGGCCGTACCCAGCCCTTTCCGCGCGCCACGATGCAACTCTCAGAACTCAAGTCAAAACCGGTCACCGAGCTGGTCGATATGGCCAACGCCAGCGAGCTCGAAGGCGCCAACCGGATGCGCAAGCACGACCTCATCTTCGCGCTGCTGAAGCA
>JBDTLY010000465.1:0-2683 GCA_039934535.1 Casimicrobiaceae bacterium
CTTCTCGAGAGCGCTTTCGGCGCCGGCGAGGATGTCGATCGGCGATTTCGCCTTGGCGCCTGACGACGGCGAAATCGAAATTTCCTCGTCGAGCTTGAAGTCGAGCCCGCCGCCGGTGTCGCCCATGTCGCTCGCGACGTCGGCCGGCACGCCCGACCCTGACGGCCTCGACACTTCGGAGCGCAATTCCGGCTCCGCGTGCACGGGCGCTTCGGCAGCGGCCGACCTCATGCCGCCTGCCGCGACGGCTGCGGCTGCGGCCGCAGCGGCGGTGCTGCCGCTCTCGGCGAATATCGGGTTGTTGGGATCGAGCTGACGGCCGAGGCCGACCGCCTTTTGCCAAACCTCGCCCTGCCCTTGCGACACCGAATAGAGCTCGGCGGCGACGGTCTCGAACGCGGAAGGCTTGTTGTGCTGCGCGTGGATCTCGAGCAGCTTGAGGTAGATCTCCTGCCGCTGCGGATCCTTCTTGAGCGCTTCCTTGAGGATTTCCTCCGCCTGCGCGTCGCGGCCATAGGCAAGGTACACCTCGGCTTCGGCGATCGGATCGACTTCGTCGGTGTCGATGTTGCCGAGGCCCTCGCGGCTGAAGTCGCTGGCGAGCGAATTGTCGCCGGTGTTGACGACTCCGCCGCCGGTCGAGCCGAACACCGTGTTCGTCTTGATGTCGGTGCCCGAGATGATGCTGTCTTCGAACTTGGTCGTCTTGCGCCGGCGGGCGGCGACCAGCGCCACGATGCCGCCGATAATCGCCAGCGCGCCCGCCAGGATCGCCCATGTCGGCGTGCTGGAAAGCAGATCGTCCAGGAACCCGGGCGGTTCTTTTGGCGTCGCCTTCACCGCCACCTTGGGCGCGGCCGCCTTCGGCGGTTCGACCTTGGCGGGTTCCGCGGCCTTGGGCGGCTCGGTCGCGGCGGGCTCCGCCGCCTTCGGTGGTTCGCTCTTCGCAGGTTCCGCGGCCTTCGGCGGCTCGGCCTTCGCAGGCTCCGGGGCTGTCGTGATGGCCGCGGGCTCCGGCGCCTTGGTGATCGGCGTCGGCGCCGGTGCGACTACGGCAGGCGCCACGGGCGCCGGCGCGCCCTTCGCAGCGTCGGCCTGCGCCTGCAACTGGGCGCCGGTCTGGCTCTTTAGCTCGACCGCGCGTTGCAGATCCTTGAGGGTCTTCTCGAGCTCGGCGATACGCGACTGCGCTTCCTTGAGCGCCTGGTCCCGCGCAACCGCTTCCTCGGCGGCGCCTGCCGCACCCTTGCCTTGTCCCGCCTCGCGCGACACGCGGAGCTGGTCGCGGCCCGCGGGCGCCGCCGGCGCCTTCTCGTCGACCGCGGTGCCGATCTTGCCACCCGTGGCGCGTCCGCTCGTGCCTTCGGCGGCAGGCGCGGCCGCGGCCACGCGGTCGCGATAGGTGCGCCAATCGGCGGACTGGATCCGCACAACCTTGGTCGCCTCCGGCGCCGCCGTGGTCCCGACGTCGTCGGCGCTCGGAATCGTGATGATGGCGCCCGCGCGCAACCGGTTCATGTTCTTGCCGTCGAACGCGTCGGCGTTGTTCTTGAAGAGCGCGACCAGCATCTGGTCGAGCGTTGCGGTGGAGGGAAGGTTCTCGTTCGCGATCTTTGACAGCGTGTCGCCGCGCTTCACCGTATAGCCTTCGCCCGGCTGCCTCGGCGCCGGGGCGGGCGCGGCAGCGGATGGCGTCGTACGTTGCAGCGGAGCGACACCCGTGCGAAGCGGCGCGACCGGTTCGACCGGGGCGGCGATCATCGTGGAACCCGGCGGATCGAGCAGGAACGTGTAATCGCGAACCACGCGGCCGGAGGCCCAGTTGATCTCGATCAGCAGGTCGAGGTACGGCTCGCTGACGGGCTGCTGCGTGGTGATCTTGAGATACGGTTCGCCGTTCGCGCTGCGCTCGACGGAAACGCGCGCGCGGGACAGGGCGCCCGGGTAGTTGAGGTTGTTCTGGCTGTAGAGCGACGGCGCGGCGACGCGCGCGGCGAGCGAGTCTAGCTCTTCCTTGGCCGCGGACGTGAGTTCGATCTGGGCCGACAGCGGCTGGCCCAGCGCTGAGTTCACTGTCAGCTTGCCAAGGCCAAGTGCCGCGCCCGTGCCCGGGAGGGCAAGCGCCGTGGCCAGCAGGCTCAACGTGAGGATGGGTTTTGCTCGCATACCGACCCTTTCCGAGAATTCGGATTCTGCAACCAAACATAACATCATGGGTTTAGCGGCGCAAGCTAAACCCCGGTATTAGCTTGATTTTTTCCCGCCAATCCCCACCGGCCGGGACGACATTCATGCCGATATCCTAGCGCGAAGCGCAAGGGATTGGCGAGAGTGCGGCGCCGGCTACAAGATGTTGTGCTGCCGACCGATGAAGCACGGGATTCCGGCAGGCTGTTGCAATCGCGCCGCAACGGAGCCCGCCGTCGGGACCCGTGCCTTTGGGATCGCGGTCGGCAACGATGCATAAAACATGTGCAAACGGGATTCGGGGACCTGCGGGGTCCCGAACCGCCGCAAAAGTAGGAGTGACGACGCGGGGCCGTCTCAGCGTTGCAGGAGGATGCGCACCATTCGCCGCAGGGGCTCGGCGGCGCCCCAGAGCAACTGGTCGCCCACCGTGAATGCGCCCAGGTACTCGCCGCCCATCGCGAGCTTGCGCAACCGGCCGACGGGGATTTCGAGA
>JBDTLY010000466.1:0-2680 GCA_039934535.1 Casimicrobiaceae bacterium
CCACACCAGAGATCTCTACTCCGGCATGGGCGATCGGCGGCCGCGAAACACGTCGTTCATCCTCGAGCCGTTCGGGCGCAGCACGGCGCCCGCCATCGCGCTGGCTGCGATGTCCGTCGAGGCTCGGCATGGGGGCGATGCAATGATGCTGGTACTGCCCGCCGATCATCTGATTGCCGACTGGAAAGCATTCGCCGCGGCCGTTGCGCGCGCGGGAGCGCTCGCGCGTGAGGGATCGCTCGTGACGTTCGGAATCGCGCCGACGCGCGCCGAGACCGGTTACGGCTACCTCGAATGCGGCGAGCCGCTCGACGATTCCGGCAACGAGCCCCCCGCATTCCGCGCCGAGCGCTTTGTCGAGAAGCCGGACGAGGATTCAGCCTATGAATATCTCGCCACCGAGAATTTCCTCTGGAATTCCGGCATGTTCTGCTTCACGGCGTCGGCAATTCTTGCGGCGTTTGACCGCTACGCCGGGAAACTGCTGACCGCGCTGCGGCCGTGTGCAGAGGCGCTGCGTTCGGGCGACCTGTCGATACTCGAAGTCAATCCCGACCTGTTCGGGCCGGTTCCGAACATTTCGCTCGACTATGCGGTAATGGAGCCCGCCGCGGCGGCGGGCAACGTGGCGATCGTACGTGGAACATTCGACTGGACAGACGTCGGCTCGTGGCTGGCAATGGCCGAACTCACGCCGCCCGATGCCGAGGGCAACCGCGGCCAGGGCGAGCGCGTGGCAATCGCCACCCGCGACACCTACGTCCATGCCGACGATCGAGTTGTCGCCACGGTCGGCGTCGAGAACCTCGCGATCATCGATACGCCCGACGCCCTGCTCGTGGCACATCGCGACTCGCTGCAGCGCGTGCGCGAGGTCGTCGCGGAGTTGAAGGCGCGCGGCCACGATGCGTATCGCGAGCCGCGCACGGTGGTCCGGCCGTGGGGCGCGTTCACCGTGCTGCACAACGGTCCCGGCTTCAAGGTCAAGCAAATCGAGATCAAGCCGGGCGCCGCGATGTCGCTGCAGCTGCATCGCGAGCGGAGCGAACACTGGGTCGTGGTCGCCGGCACCGCGCATGTCACGCACGGCGATCGCCAATACGCCGTCGAAAGGCACGGATTCGTCACCGTTCCCGCCGGCGAAAAGCACCGCCTGGAGAACCGCGGCGAGGCGTCGGTCATCATCGTCGAGGTGCAGTGCGGCGACTACCTCGGCGAGGACGACATCGTCCGGTTCGAGGACCGGTACGGCCGCGCGACGTAGCGCGGTCAGGCGCAGACGTCAGGGTCGATCTGGCGCTCGAGGCGCGCGATCTGGTCCTTGAGCATCAGCTTGCGGCGCTTCATCCGGGTGATTTGCAGCTGATCGTGCCCGGGATCGTTGCTCAAGCGGCGGATGACGTCGTCGAGGTCGCGGTGCTCGATCTGCAGCGCGACCAGCCGCTGCATCAAGTCCACCCGGTCCGCGTTGCCGATATCGTTCATCGATCTTGAAGCCGTCCGCACGCGTCAGTCGGTGCCCGCCGATGCCGGCACCGGGCGCCGCCCGAGCCGGCTCGTGATCCAGATCCCCGTCAGGATAAGCGCAATTCCGGCGACATGGAACAGGGCGAGGCGCTCGTCAAGAAAGATCCAGGCGAGCACCACCCCGAACACCGGCATCAGGTGGACGAAGAGCCCGGCCACGCTCGCGCCGACCTGCTCGACGCCTCGGTTCCAGAAGATGTAGGCGAGCACCGACGAAAAGAGGCCGATCGAGAACAGGGCCGTGATGTTGGCCGCCGTGACGGACATCCGCCGGCCCAGCGCGAATTCCCCCAGGAAAAACGGCAGCACGCAGAAAATCCCCACGATGACGAGCGCGAGCAGGAACGTCAGCATGTGCAGGCCCGCGGGCCGCCAGCGCAGGCCGATCGTGTAGAGCGACCACATCGCCATCGCCAGGATGATCAGCAGGTCGCCGCCGTTGAGCCGGAACGTCGCGAGCGCCTCGAGGCTACCCCGCGAAATGATCGTCAGCACGCCGGCAAGCGACACGCCCACGCCGGCGAGCTGCAGTGGAGTGAGCCGCTCGCGCAGGAACAGCCCCGAAAACGCGATGATCATCACCGGAATGAACGAGTTGAGGATCACGCCGCTGGTCGCCGTCGTGTAGTTGAGGCCGAGATACGTGAGCGCATTGTGCGTGCCGACGCCGACTGCGCCGAGACCGACCAGTGGCTTCCAGTTCGCCTTGACGATCGGCCACTCGCGGACAAAGTTGGGCCAGGCGAACGGCGTGAGGATGATAAGCGCGAAGACCCAGCGGAAGAACGTCATGGTCATCGGCGGGATATCCGCGGCGAAAGCGCGTCCGACGATCCAGTTGCACGCCCAGAACAGCGGCGCCAGCACGAGGAGCAGATAGGGATTCGCACCGCGCAATGTCATGGCCGGCCTGTTCACGCTGCAATTATCGCACCCACGTATAATCCGCGCTCGATTCGCAGTTGCTCGTGCCAAAGGCCCCCTCCGCCGCCGGGACGGCGGCAGCGGCTCCTCCGCTCGCGGAGTCTGCCGCGACAGCAGGCATCACCGCCGCCGCGCCCGCGCCTCCCGACCTCGCAGCGTCCATCCGGATGCTCGCTGCGTTGCCCCCGCTCGTCCCGGATTTGCCGGCGCCCGGCCAGAAGCTGCGCGG
>JBDTLY010000467.1:0-2678 GCA_039934535.1 Casimicrobiaceae bacterium
TCAACGGCCTCACCAACGAATACCATCCATGCCAGATCCTCGCCGACATCTACACCTACGTGGAACATCGCGGCGAAATCTCGGGCCGGACGGTGGCATGGATCGGCGACTCCAACAACGTCTGCTACTCGTGGCTGCAGGTCGCCGCGATCCTCGGCTTTCGCGTGCATGTCTCGACGCCTCCCGGGTATGAACTGGACATGTCCCGCGTGGACAGCGCGACCGCGCCCCACGTCGCGTCGTTCGCCGATCCGGTGGACGCATGCCGCGGCGCCGACCTCGTCACCACCGACGTCTGGACCAGCATGGGCTTCGAGGTGGAGAATGACACTCGCCTGCGCGACTTCGCCCACTGGAAAGTCGACGCTGGCATGATGAATCAGGCCAAACCGGACGCCCTCTTCATGCATTGCCTGCCCGCGCATCGCGGCGAAGAGGTCGACGCCGACGTCATCGACGGGCCGCAGAGCGTGGTGTGGGACGAGGCCGAGAACCGGCTGCATGCGCAGAAGGCGCTGCTCGAATATCTGGTCTGCGGCCGCGTCGATCCTTGAGGAGAGGCACCATGATCGCGCGGAAACGAAGCTGAGCTGGTGGCAAACCATAAGGAGTCATGATGATCGATCATAGTGGAGTCAGCGTGTCCGACGTCGCCAGCTCCAAGGCCTTCTACAAGGCGGCCCTCGCGCCGCTCGGCTACGGGATGTTGATGGAATTTGAACAGTTCGCCGGATTCGGCATCGCCCCCAAGCCCGATTTCTGGATCGGTCAAGGGACGCCCAATTTGCCGCCAGTGCATATCGCCTTTCATGCGGACTCGCGCGCAATCGTCGATGCTTTCTACCGCGCGGCCATGGCGGCGGGCGGGCGCGACAACGGCCCGCCCGGGCTACGTCCGCACTACCACGAGAATTATTACGGCGCGTTCGTGCTCGACCCCGACGGCCATAACATCGAAGCGGTTTGCCACTCAGCCAAATGAGAGCCAAATGAGAGCCAAACGAGAGCCAAATGAGCACAAGCTCGGATCCGCCCGAGACCGCCAAATTCCTTTCGGAGTACTCGCGATGCCCCTGATAATGTCCCGCGCCGTTCGCGCGTTGCTCGCCGTGGTTTGCGCATTGACGTTTTCGCACTCGATGGCCCAAGCCTGGCCGGACAAACCGATCAAGTTCGTCATGTCGGCGCCCGCCGGCAGTTCCATCGACGTGCTGGGACGGACCATCGGCGACAAGCTCAAGGATCGCCTGGGGCAACCCGTCATCGTCGAGAACAAGGCGGCTGCGGGAGGCACCGTGGCGACGGGGGAAGTGGCCAAGGCGACGCCCGACGGCTACACGTTGCTGCTGGCGTTCAACGGTCCGCTGTCGATCACGCCGCTGCTGCAGAAGCTTCCCTATGACGTGCAAAAGGACCTGGCGCCCGTCATCATCACGTCGAGCCAACCGAACGTGCTCGCCGTCACATCCCAGTTGCCGGTCAAGTCGGTGCAGGAGCTGGTCGCCTATGCCAAGGCCAATCCCGGCAAGCTCAATTTCGCCTCGTTCGGCAACGGCAGTTCATCGCATCTCAATGCCGAGCTGCTGAAATCGATGGCGGGGATCGACATCGTGCACATCCCGTTCAACGGCTCGCCGCCGGCGGTGACGGCGACGATCCAGAACGAAACGCAGATGATCTTCGCGGTAATGCAGCCGCTGCAGCCGCAGATCCAGGCTGGCAAGCTGCGCGCGCTGGCCGTCACCTCCGCGAAGCGTTTTCCGCTGCTGCCCGACCTGCCCACGATTGCAGAATCAGGCTATCCCGGCTTTGATGCGCTCGCGTGGAATGGCGTGCTCGTTCCCTCGGGCACGTCCAAGGCCGTCGTGCAGCGCCTCAACGCCGAGATCAACGCCGTGTTGAAGGACCCGGATGTCGTGCAGAAAATGCATGCCGTCGGATTCGACCTTGTGGGCGGCACGCCCGAGGACTTCGGCGCCCTCATCAAGAGCGAATCCGAGAAATGGGTGCCGGTGATCAAAAAGGCTGGCGTCAAGATCGAGTAGCCGAATCAATGCGCATTTGCCTTCTCACCAACCAGGATCTTTCCGCCGACCCGTTTCCCGCTGACGACTGGCCTTGCGATCCCCGGCCGTTCTGTCCGGACGCGCAGTGGGAAGTGGAGTGCCTGAAAAAATCCACCTCGGTCGAGCAGGTCGACGGACGGATCCGTGAGGGCTTCGACGTCTTTTTCAACCTCTGCGACGGCGCCGCGGACCAGGATATCCCGGGCATAGAGGTCGTGCGGACCTTGGAAGCGCGCGGCGTGGCGTTCACTGGCGCCACTTCGGAATTCTACGAGCCCTCGCGCGAGGCGATGAAGGCCGCGTGCAGGGCCGAGGGCATCGCTACCCCCGCTTACGTTCTCGCCCGCGACGCTGGCGATGTCGAGCGCGCCGCGGCGACGCTTCGCTTCCCGCTCTTCGTTAAGCATTTCAGCAGTTATTCGAGCGTCGACCTTTCCCGGCGCTCCCGCGTCCAGACGCCGGCGGGGCTGCGCCAGCAGGCGCGAAAAATCATGAAGCGCCACGGCGCGGCGCTCATCGAAGAATTCATAGAGGGGACCGAGTGCACGGTACTCGTCGCCGAGAATTCCGATGACCCGCAGCGGCCTCGGACCTACGCGCCGATCCAGTATC
>JBDTLY010000468.1:0-2677 GCA_039934535.1 Casimicrobiaceae bacterium
AGCCCGCAAAGGTCGAGCCCGCAAAGGTCGAGCCCGCAAAGGTCGAGCCCGCAAAGGTCGAGCCCGCAAAAGTCGAACCCGCAAAAGTCGAACCCGCAAAAGTCGAACCCGCAAAAGTCGAAGTTGCGCAAGAGGCGGCCGCAAGACGGGAAGCGGCGCTTCGGGCGATAGGACGACAGCTGGACGAGGAGGCCGCCCGGCGTGACGCTGCCGCGCGACTGTTGCCCTCGTCGAGCAGCGCACGTCGATACTGGCTCTTCGGTCGCACTGACTCCAACCCGGAACTTATCCGGTACGTCGAAGCCTGGAGCCGAAAGATCGAGCTGGGCATGATGCCCGACATGGTCCGCGAAGCGGCGAAGCAGCCTCACACCGATCCCGTCGTGACGGTGGCCCTTCGTAGCGACGGCTCGGTGGAGTCGGTGACCTTCGTCCGATCCAGTGGTGTGGCGGCCATCGACGAAGCCATACGCCGCGTCGTGGACAGCCAGAGGCCCTACCAGGCGTTCCCGCCGGCCCTGGCCCGCGAGTTCGACGTGATCATGGTCCGCCGGACCTGGCACTTCGACATGGCGATCCGGCTGTACTGATGGGACAGTGACAAACGTCAGGCGATTCTCGACCCGTTGGATGACGCCGGGCGTGGTCGGGAAATCCACGGAATTCGTCTCGCCCGTCACTGGGACGCTTCCCATGGCGTCGAGCGCGATGCCGTTGATCACGGCGCTCCCCGAGCCACCGGGTTACGTCGAGTAGAGGAGCTGGGAATCGCCGGCGTTCAGCTTCGACACGAACCCGCTGCCTGGTACTGCCACAGTTGTTGTTCGCTGACGCGCTGGGTTCCCGCCTCCGCGGGAACGAAGAATAAGCTTGTCTTTGTCGACCGCGTTACCTAGTATTGGCCGGCGCATGAGCCTCGAACCCCGGCTTGGCGCCAAGGGGCGGCGGCAGAAACGGTCGGGTGCCAAGCCCGCCCGGCAACAGTGACATCGGTTACTCAAGGAGACGGCCCATGACGATAATGTTCGGAAGGCAGTGCGCCGCAGTCGCGGCGTTCGTTCTGGCAGCAGTACTGGCCAGTATCGGAACAGGAGCAGGCGCCCAGGAGGTCACGCTCGAAGTCTGGAGCCACGAGGCGGACGAGCCCGCCAAGGTCGCCTTCCGCGAGCTCGCGGCGCGCAATCTCGAAAAGGCGCATCCCGGCGTCAAGGTCAAGATCACCTGGTACGAGAAGAATCCGCTGTTCGCGGCGCTGAAGACTGCGCTGCCCGCGGGCAAGGGGCCGGACGTCTTCTACGTCGAGCCCGATCAGGTCGAGTACATCACCGCAAACTACATCGTTCCACTCGACGATCTGGTGAACTGGAACAACATCGAGCCGTGGGCGCGCGGCGTGTGGACGCACAACGGCAAGACCTGGGGCGTTCCGCAGGAGGCCTACACGGTCGAGATCTTCTACAACAAGGACATGCTGAAGCAGCTCGGCGTCACGCTGCCTGCCAATGGCCAGCTGACGCAGGCGCAGTACCTCGACCTCGTCAAGAAAGCCCGCGCCGCCGGCATGACGCCGATCGCGCAGGGTGTCGGCGACCGGCCGTATCCTGGCGCGTATCTCACCGTCGAAAGCCTGCTGCGCAAGCTCGGTCCCGAAGACCATCGCAAGCTCTTCACCGGCAAGCTGTCGTTCGCCGATCCGCGAGTCGTCGAGGTCCTCAAGTGGGTCAGGGAAGTCGTCGACGCCGGCGGCTATCCGAAGAACTTCATGACGCTGAAGCTCGGCGAGTCGCACTACTACTTCTACAGCAAGCCGGGCGCCCTGATGCTGCCGATGGGCAGCTTCTACTCGGGCCGCGCGTTCGTGCCCGAGGACAAAGGCGGACAGCCGCCGAACTTCCCGCTCGGCATCATGCAGTATCCGGCGGTCGCGGGCGGCGCCTGCAACGACTGCAAGACCACCACGATCGGCGCCAGCTTCGCGATCAACGCCGCGAGCAAGCAGAAGAGGCTCGCCGCGGAGTTCCTCGACGCGATGTCGACGCCGGCGATGGGCAAGATGTGGATCGAGACCGTCTACCTGCAGACCGGCATCAAGGCCGACGTCAAACAGTTCTCCGGCCCGCACGCCGCGTATTTCACCGAGCTGATGGATCGCCAGAAGGGGACGAAGGTCGTTGTCGGCCAGGCGCGCGACATGGTCACCGGCGCCTGCAAGGACGCCTTCGGGCAGGTGCTGAACTCCGCGTTCCCCGGCGGGCTGCTGACGGTCGACCAGACGGTCGAGGCGATGAACAAGGCCTGCTTCAAGGGCTGATGCGACCCACTCGCGAGATCGACGCGCGGCGCGCCAATCTCCCGATCCTCTTCGGTTTCCTGGCGCCTGCGCTGCTGATCTACGCGGCGTTCACGCTCTATCCGGTCGTGCGAACGTTCTACAACTCATTCCACGCGATCAAGCCGCAGGGCGTCGTCGAGTTCGTCGGCGTCGGCAACTTCAAGGCGCTGCTCTTCGACGACCCGGTGTTCTGGAAGGCCGTGGTGAACACGTCGCTGTTCACGCTGGTGGCCACGATCGTCGACGTGGTCGGCGGCTTGCTGCTGGCGCTCTGCCTCTTCGCGCGGGCACCGTTCACGCGCTTCCTGCGCCGATTTGCATCCGATACAGAGCGTGGTGACCGGG
>JBDTLY010000469.1:0-2676 GCA_039934535.1 Casimicrobiaceae bacterium
GGTCGAGCGTGCCGCCGAGCGGCGGGACGACGCGCCGGATCGGCGCGAGGAAGCGAAACGTCATCGCGTTGAGGAATCCGGCCAGCGGGCCGTCGGGGCTGAACCACGACAGCACCGCCTGGATGACGACCGTGACGATCACGATCCACACCGCGGCCTTGAAGAGCTCGATGATGGCGTAGATCGCCGATGCGAGCACGACGGTGCCGTCGGGCGCCACGCGGCGCACGACCACGCTCGTGGCGAGCAGCCAGGCGAATTGTGCGCACCACGCAAGCACCAGGGTCGACGTGTCCTGCCCCTTGAAGCCGGGCAGCACGCGGCGCAGCGGCTTCACCGCCCAATCCGTCAGGGCGGTCAGGGCCTGCCCGACGGGATTGCGAAACGGCGCGCGCAGCCATTGCATCATGAACCGCAGCAGGAACGAATACGTGAGGAGCCCGAACCCGGTGTCGAGCAGGAAGCGCAGTGCCTGGTCCATCATCGTCGCGGGCTCCGCTCAGCCGTCCTTGCCGAATTCGTCGCCGAGTTCGCGGGCGCGCCGCGCCGCGGCCTTCACCGCGGCCACGATCTCGCGCTTGACGCCAGCCGCTTCCATGGACGCCAACGCGCGCTCCGTGGTGCCGCCTTTCGAGGTCACCTGCGCGCGCAGTGACGCGGGATCGTCGGGGCTCGCCTTGGCCAGCGCAATCGCGCCCTCGAACGTCGCATAGGCGAGCTGCCGCGCATCGGCCGGCGAAAAACCGAGGTCGCGCGCCGCCTGCTCCAGCGCTTCGAGGAAATAGAAGACATACGCGGGGCCGCTGCCGGACACGCCGGTGACGGCGTCGAGCATCGACTCGTCGGCAACCCAAACGACGGCGCCTCCCGCCGCGAGCACGCCCTCGCAGCGCGCGCGGCCGGCGGTGTCCACGTCGACGTTCGCGTAAATGGCGCTGATGCCTTTGCCGATGAGCGCCGGCGTGTTGGGCATCGCGCGCACGATGCGCGCATGCCCGCCCAGCCAGCGCGCGAGGTCGGCGCCGCGGATGCCGGCGGCGATCGACAGAACGACGGTCTCCGGCGCGCGGCCGAGATGCGGCGCGACCGCGCGCGCGGCATCTTTCATCTGCTGCGGCTTCACCGCAAACACGACGAGGTCCGCGCCTTCGATCGCCGCGACGTCGCATTCCGGATGCATGCCGGCGCCGGGAAACCGCGCTCGGAGCTTCTCGCGTTGCGCAGCCAGCGGCTCCACGATCCGAATTTCGTCCGGCCGCGCCCCGCGCGCGACCATGCCGCCGGCGAGTGCCGTCGCCATGTTGCCGCCGCCGATGAAGGTCGTGATGGTCACGCCGTCCTCTGCCCGAACAGCGCGGTACCGATCCGGACGATCGTCGCCCCTTCCGCAATCGCGGCCTCGAGGTCGTCCGACATCCCCATCGACAGGGTGTCGACCGGGAGCCCGGCCGCGCGGCATGACTCGAACAGCGCCTTGAGGATCCGGAACTGGCCCCGCCGCGACGCCATCACCGGCGTGGGCTCGGCGATCCCCATCAGGCCGCGCAGGTTGAGGCGGGGCAATGCCGCCACGGCGCGCGCCAGCGCCAGGGCGTCCTCCGGCGGCACGCCGCTTTTCGTCGATTCGCCGCTGATGTTGACCTGTACACACACGTTGAGCGGGGGCTTTCCCGGCGGCCGCATCGCCGACAGGCGGTCGGCGATCCGCTCCCGGTCGACCGTGTGAACCCAGTCGAAACGCTCGGCCGCGGCGCCCGTCTTGTTGCTTTGGAGGGGGCCGATCAGGTGCCATTCCATGTCGGAAAGGTCGACCAGCGCGTCCATCTTCGCCACGGCCTCCTGCAGGTAGTTCTCCCCGAAGGCGCGCTGGCCCAGCCCGTGGAGCGCCCGGATCGCCTCCGGCGGGAACGATTTGCTGACGGCGAGCACCCGGACGCCGTCCTCCGGGCGGCCGGCCTCCCGCAGGGCCCGGAGCACGCGATCCCGCACGTCTTGCCACGGCTTCTCGTAGTGGAACATAATCGAATGACGCCGGCATGAGACTGCGGTTGCTGGTACGCGTATTGCATGCGACTTCGTGTTGCGCCGCAATCGAGCGCTTCCGGCCCCGGGGATTATAGATGGACATTACCGAACTGCTCGCCTTCGCGGTCAAGAACAAGGCCTCCGACCTGCACCTGTCGGCCGGCCTGCCGCCCATGATCCGCGTGCATGGCGACATCCGCCGGATCAACCTGCCGCCGATGGAGCACGAGGACGTCCACGCCATGGTGTACGACATCATGAGCGACGCGCAGCGCAAGGCGTACGAGGAAAACCTCGAGTGCGACTTCAGCTTCGCGGTGCCGAACCTCGCCCGGTTCCGCGTCAATGCGTTTGTCCAGATGCGCGGCGCGGCCGCGGCGTTCCGGACGATTCCGGCGAAAGTGCTTTCGCTCGAGGAGCTCAACTGTCCCAAGATCTTCGGCGAGCTCACCAACCGCCCGCGCGGCCTCATCCTTTGCACCGGGCCGACGGGCTCCGGCAAGTCGACCACACTCGCGGCGATGTGCAACCACGTCAACGAGAACGAGTACGGCCACATCCTCACCATCGAGGATCCGATCGAGTTCATGCACGAGTCGAAGAAGTGCCTGATCAACCAGCGCGAGCTCGGGCCGCACACGCTGTCGTTCC
>JBDTLY010000470.1:0-2669 GCA_039934535.1 Casimicrobiaceae bacterium
CGTCGCAGATGTCGGGCGGCCAGCAGCAGCGCGTGATGATCGCGATGGCGATCGCGTGCGAGCCGAAACTCCTGATCGCCGACGAGCCTACGACCGCCCTCGACGTCACCATCCAGAAGCAGATCCTCGACCTGATCGGCGAACTGCAGAAGAAGCACCAGATGTCGGTGCTGTTCATCACGCACGACCTCGCGGTGGTCGGCGAGATCGCCGACTACGTCGTGGTGATGAGGAACGGCGCGATCCGCGAGCAGGGCTCGGCGAAGCAGGTGTTCGAGGCGCCGAGCGACAGCTACACGCAGGCGCTGCTGAAATGCCGCCCGCAGCTCGACCGCCGGCCGGTGCGCCTGCCGGTCATCGACGATTACATGGCCGGCCGCACGCACGGATCGCGCGACATGTCGGAGCGCGTGCGCGGCGTGAACCCGTCCGACCCGATCGTGCTCGACGTGCGCAACCTCGGCAAGAATTTCTATTCCCGTGAGGGGCTGTTCGGCACGCGGACCTTCGAAGCGGTCAAGGATGTCTCGTTCAAGCTGCCGAAGGGCAAGACGCTCGGCCTCGTCGGCGAATCGGGCTCGGGCAAGACGACCGTCGGACTCACGCTGATGCGCCTGCACCAGGCGACCTCCGGCGAGGCGATCTTCGAGGGCAAGGACATCCTGTCGATGTCGGCGAAGGAATTCATGCCCTGGAAGCGGCGCATCCAGATCATCTTCCAGAACCCGTATGCGTCGCTCAACCCGCGCTTCACGATCGGCAGCATCCTGACCGAGCCGATGGACATCCATGGCATCGGCGCCAATGCGCAGGAGCGCACGGACCTCGCGTTCGAGCTCTTGAAGAAAGTCAGCCTGCCCGAGGAATCGTTCTACAAGTACCCGCACGAGTTTTCCGGCGGCCAGAGGCAGCGCATCGCCATCGCCCGCTGCCTCACGATGAAACCCGACATCCTGATCTGCGACGAGTCGGTCTCGGCGCTCGACGTGTCGGTGCAGGCGCAGGTGCTGAACCTGCTGCAGGATCTGCAGGACGAGTTCCACCTTTCCTACATCTTCATTTCGCACGACCTCGCCGTCGTCAAGTACATCGCCGACGAAATCATGGTGATGAGCGAAGGGAAACTGGTCGAGATCGCGAATTCGGACGACATCTACCGCAACCCGCGCGAGGACTACACGCGCCGGCTGCTGGCCTCGATCCCCAAGGGGTGGCAAGGCGGCCGCGCGCCCACGGGCGCGTCCGACTGACCGCGTTACGCCGTCAGAGCGTGAAGGTCATCTCGGAGAGCAGCGCGCCCGGAACCCGCATCGACGACAGCTGCCGCGCGCCGTAGGTGTCGCTCGCGAGCAGCAGGTCCGTTTCGGCGGTCAGCGCCTCGAGATTCGGCCCCAGCATCCGGAACAGCGTGTCGTCGAAGCGCAGCACATCGATCGGCGCGACGATTTCGCCGCCTTCGACCCAGAACGTCGCGAAGCGCGTCATCCCGGTCAGCCGGCAGGCGGGCCGGTCCGAGTAGTTGAGGTAATGCAGGTTGCCGACGAAAAGGCCGGTGCCGAGCGCCTGCAGCGCATCCTTCGCCGCCAGCGTGCCGCCCGCCATCGCCAGCGACTCCGGCGACTCCCACCCGTTCGCGCCGTTGGCCTTGAGGCCGAATTCGCGCTCCGTGCGCGGCGAAACGAGGGATCCGGTCAGCCGTCCCGCGTCGATCAGCCGCACGCCGGTCGGACGCACGAAGCCGTCGCCCTGGAACGCGGGCGCGATGCCTTCGGCGGTGGATTCGGCGATCGTCACGCGCGGATCGAGCCGGATCGCGTCGCCGTCGCTGCCTTCCATCTTCGTGAGGCTGCTCTGCTTCGTCGCGAGCGCGCGCGCCGAGAACCCGCCCCAGCACATCATCGACGCGATGTCCTCCATCGCGGCGGGTGTGAGGTAAGCGCGGTACTTGCCGGGCGCGAGCTTCCTCGACGGCCGCGACATGTGCGCGAGTTCGAGGCGCGCCTCGTCCATCTTCGCGGCGAATGCAGCGGCGTCCCAGGCAAAGCCCGAATACGCCGATTTCACCGCCTTGTCGGTGCGGTGGTAGAGGCTCCACTGCAGGTTGAACGCGGTGGCCTCGTGCCAGTTGCGCTGGCCGTGCGAATTGGCGAAGCCGCGATAGACCGGCCCGCCGGCATAAAGGCCGACCAGGTCCGTGCCCTGCGCGGTGTCGAGCACCGCGTCGATGATCGTCTCCGCCGCGGGCAGCGGACCGCCGCGGACGTCGCGCGTCGCGTTGACGTCCGTCGCGATCAGCAGATGCGGATCGTCCGCGACGTCGGGCAGGGCGGCGCGCGTGGCGGCGACCGCCGCTGCAATCGTGGCCCGGTCAACGCCGAGGTCGCCGGAAAGCGAGACCAGGTGCGTCGCATGCCGCAAACCGCGAATCAGGTCGATGTCGAGGTAGCGCTGGACCACGCTTCCCGGCTGGCGGACCTTGCCGCGATTCATTCGCACGAAATCCGAGGCTTCGGCGGAAAAAGTCGCGGTGTAGGTCTCGCCCGCCTGGAGCAGGCCGTCGAGGAGTGTGGCCAGGTCGTGGAAATAGGATTCCATCGTCGCCTGGCGGAGGGTTTGTTCGCGCGGCGCCATTATTGTTCGCCCCCGAAAACCGCGACATTCGTGAAAAC
>JBDTLY010000471.1:0-2666 GCA_039934535.1 Casimicrobiaceae bacterium
GGTCGCAGCCACCGCGAGCGCGTTCGACGCCTGGCGCGCCGCGGCGACCGCGCTCGATCGATCGCAGCTGGACGACCGGGAAAAGCGTGCGCGCATCGAGATGGCGTCCTTCCAGCTTCAGGACATCGATCACGTCGCGCCGCTGCCCGGTGAGGACGACCAGCTTGCCGCGGATCGACAAATCCTGGCGAATGCCGAGCGCCTTACGCGCTTGTCGACCGAGGCCTACGCTGCGCTCTACGAAGGCGATTCCGCTGTGCTCGCCATGCTCGCGGGAGTCTGGAAGCGTGTGACTGAACTGGCCGCGCTCGACCCGCGCTTCGCGCCCTACCTCGACGTGCGCGACGGACAGAAATCAGGGCTCGAGGATCTCGCGTTCTTCCTGCGGTCCTACGTATCCGATCTGGACGCGTCGCCGGCACGCCTCCAGGCCGT
Organism: Casimicrobiaceae bacterium; assembly: GCA_039934535.1. Taxonomy (GTDB): domain Bacteria; phylum Pseudomonadota; class Gammaproteobacteria; order Burkholderiales; family Casimicrobiaceae; genus CAIWHR01. The sequence goes on from JBDTLY010000471.1 coordinate 436, forward strand.
CGAGGATCGACTCGCCGCGCTGGAGCGTCTCAAACGCACGTACGGTCCGACACTCGACGACGTGCGCGCGCGACACACATCGCTTCGCGAGGAACTCGCGGCGCTCGACGCGGGGGAGGAGCGCATGGCCGCGCTCGACCGCGAGGAACGGAGCGCGCGCCAGGCGTTCGTGACACGTGCCAGCCAGCTCGCGGTTGCGCGCAGGACCGCCGCACGAGCCCTCGCGAGCGCGCTCGAGGGAGAACTGGCTGAACTGGCCATGCCGAACAGCCGCGTCGAGATCCGAATCTCGACCGTCGATCGACCGGAAGAGTGGACGAGAAACGGCACGGACATCGTCGAATTCTTTCTGTCCGCGAATCCGGGCGAGGAGCCGCGCGCCCTCGCGCGCATCGCCTCGGGGGGCGAGCTGTCACGCATCATGCTCGCGTTGCGCACGTCAGTGAACGTCGCCGACCCCGGACGGACCCTCATCTTCGACGAGGTCGACGCGGGGATCGGCGGCGCCGCCGCCGACGCAGTCGGGGCGCGCCTCCAGAGCCTCGGCCGGCGACAGCAGGTTGTCTGCATCACGCATCTGCCGCAGATCGCGGCGCGCTCGGGCGCTCACTTTCATATTTCCAAACAGGTGAAAGGCGGGAGAACGACGACACGTGCGGCGAGACTGGACGACGGGGGTAGGGAAATGGAAATCGCACGCATGATTGCCGGTGCCGAGGTTTCGCCTCAGGTGTTGTCATCCGCGCGTGAGCTCATCGCGTTGAGAAGCGAAAGCGAACCAAAAGCAAAAGGCGAAAGGCCCGAACTGAGCAGGGCGAAAGGTCGATCACGTGGCGCGTAAGTATTTCATCGAGACGTTCGGTTGCCAGATGAACCAGCATGATTCCGAGCGCCTCGCGGGACTGCTGGAACGGGATGGCTACGAGGCGGCACCGGATGAACACACGGCGAATGTGATCGTCCTGAACACCTGCAGCGTCCGTGAGCGCGCCGAAGAAAAGCTCTATTCGCGCCTGGGTGAACTACGCCAGGCCACGATCGCGCGGGAGGATGTCGCGATCGCGGTCACAGGCTGCGTGGCGCAGCAGGAGGGCAACAACCTGGTGCGACGCGCTCCGTACATCGACGCCGTCGTAGGCACACAGGCGCTGAAGCGACTGCCCGCTATTCTCGATGAGGCGCGCGGTGCGCGCGCGTCTCGCGTCGACGTGCATCCGTACGACGACGTCTCGTTTCCGCTGGGGGTCGTGCGTCCATCGGATCCCGTTCGCTCATGGATCACGATCATCGAGGGGTGCAACGAATTCTGTTCATTCTGTGTCGTGCCGTACACCCGCGGAAAAGAGCGGATGCGCCCGGTCGCCGACATCCTGGCGGAGGCCCACGAGGCCGCGCGAACGGGACACGTCGAGGTCCAGCTGCTCGGGCAGATCGTGAATCACTATCAGGCTCCTGACGATCCGAGCTGCGACTTCGCGATGCTGCTGGCACGTGTGAGTGAGGTGCCAGGGCTTCAACGGATCAGGTTCGCCAGCCCGCACCCGCGATACGTGACGGATCGACTCGTCGCCGCGATTCGCGACCTCCCGAAAGTCTGTAAGCATCTTCATCTGCCCGTGCAGTCGGGCTCGACGCGCATCCTTCAGACGATGCGGCGCCGCTACACGCGCGAGACATACCTCGACGGCATTGCCGCCCTCAGATCCGCTATTCCAGGCATCGAAATCTCCACCGACATCATCGTCGGCTTCCCGGGCGAGACCGCCGCAGACTTCGACGAAACGCTCGACCTCATGCGGCACGTGGGCTACCAGTCCATTTACTCGTTCAAGTACTCCGTGCGCCCCAATACGCTGGCCATGAAACGCCTCGTTGACGACGTGCCGGAACGCGAGAAGACGTCGCGCATCATGGCGCTGCAGGCGTTGCAGCGCGACATCCAGACGGCCAACCACACGCGGATGCTCGGTTCAGTTCATGATGTGCTTGTCGATGGCGCCTCTCATCGCCGTGCATCGGAGGTTGTCGGTCGGACGCCCGGCAACACGATTGTGAACTTTCCGGGATCGGCGGAGTTGCTCGGGCGCATCGTGCCCGTCCGCATTACCGGGGCCGCACCGAACAGCGTTCGGGGTGAAGCTGTCAACACGCCACACATGGGTCTGGAGAGTGAATGTGCTCGTTGAAATGTCGGTGCGTGGGCTGATCGTCGACCCTGTTCAGAATGTCCC
>JBDTLY010000472.1:0-2664 GCA_039934535.1 Casimicrobiaceae bacterium
ATCCGTGGTCTCGGGCAGGAAAAATCGCCGCCAGCGCGGCGGATCGGGCGGGCGAGGCGGCGTCGGATCGCGGACCAGCGGACCCTCACCTTTAGGGCCCGGGGTCATGTCGGAGGGGGTCACATCGCGAGTCGCCGGGGCGACGATCTCTTCGGCGGGCGCGCTCGACGTCAGGGCAACAAGCAGAACGGCGGCGAGCCCACGCAGCGGCGGGCTCACTGGCTCGCCCAAATGATCCTGCCCATCCACTCGATGTCGCCCGCCGCCAAGGCGCGCTCCTTGTGCGCGGGATTGAGCGAAGCGAGATGGACGCTCCGAGCGGTCTTCTTCTGCAGCACTTTCGCCATCACCTCGCCAGCGCTGGTCTTCACGACGACCCGGTCGCCCTTGCGGCATTGGGTGTCGCGGGCAACGATTATCGTATCGCCGTCGCGATAGAGCGGCAGCATAGAATCGCCGCTCACTTCGAGCGCGAAGACGTTGTCGTTGGCGTTTCCCGGAAAGGCGATCTGGTCCCAGCCCTGCCCCGCCGGGAAGCCGCCGTCGTCGAAGAACCCGCCCGCGCCGGCCTGGGCGAGGCCGAGCAGCGGCACCTGACGCAAGGGACGCCGCGCGCGGGCAGTCTCCTTCAGGCCAAGAAAGGCGCCGATCTCGGTGCGGGTAGCGTCGAGGATTTTGGCGATGCTCTCGGTGGACGGCCACCGTGGCCGGCCGTCGGCGGAAGCCCGCTTCGACTTGTTGAAGGTGGTCGGGTCGAGGCCGGCGCGACGCGCCAGACCCGAGGCGGTCAGCTCGTTTCGTTCCGCCAAACGGTCGATAGCCGACCAGATGCGTGCATGGGACAGCACCAGACCCCTCCGTGTGCCGGCCCTGTCCCTTCGCGCCGGAACAGGAATAAATACCTTCCAGACTTATCCCCGTTTGGATGGAGTGTAAAGCCCTCGCCCTGCCTCGCGCAGGTACTTCTCCACGGCGAAGTTATCCCCGCCTACGAGCTCCGAATCAGGGTGGCGACGAGAACGACCGGCGCGACGCGTCGGCAATTGGGGGCACGGTGCCGGGAACGGCCATTCATCTTTGGGCGGCGGGCGGCCACCGTTGAAGGACAAAATTGGCTCATTTCCGCCACTCCGGTGGGGACGAAGGAAGCCGGTGCATTAAGCCTCCTTACCAAAGTTTTGGCAGTCGGAGGCCGGGTTAACTCCTTGTTTACCATGTTTGACCGACTCTCCCTTTCATGCCGCGCGCGGGCGCCGATTCCCGTCGGCGCAGCTTGGCGAACCCGCTCTTTTGGCGGACGCGCGGCAGGGGGTGCTGGCGATGAAATCGGGCTTGCCGTGGAATCTGAGTGGGGTCGACAAGGAAACGCGCGAGGCCGTGATCGAGGCGGCGCGGCTTTCGGGGCTGAGCGTTGGCGAATGGCTCAACCAGGTGCTCGGCGGAAATTTTGCCGAGCCGGAGCTCGACCCGCCGCCGGAAAACGAAGCCGGCGAAATCGCGCAGTCGATCGAACGGCTTACGCAACGCCTGGGCGCCATGGATGACGTGTCGCGGGCTGGGATTGCCGGGTTGCCCGACCGGCTCGACGACATTGAACACCATATCGGCCGCCTGTCGAACATGCGAATGGACGGCGCGGAACGGACGCGTTCGATCCGCGGGATTGCGACGTTGGTGAAAGAATTGGCCCGCGACGTCGACAATGCCGACGAGCGCGCCCGCACGATGGTAGAGGGGCTGCGCGCCCGCACTGCCACAGTCCCGCAACCGCAGAACGCCTCGCGCGTCGGCGAGGCCATCAACGATCTCGAGCAGCGCATGGCCGAGATGCGGAGCCGGGTCTCGCCGCCGCCGGCGAGCGACATCCGCCCGCCGAACCTCGACGAGATTCGCCGCCGCCTGACCACGCTCCTGGCAGAGACGGAGGCACCGGCGAAGGCCCCGGCCGCGCCGCAGGCAGCGGTAATCGATGCGGCGCTACGCGCGCTCGAAGACCGGATCGATGAGGCCAAGGCGCGCTTCGAGGCGAAGATGGCCGCCCAAATGGCGGAGCCACCCCAGCCGCCCCCCGGCCCGCCGCCGGCAACCGCCGAGCAGATCGAGCGGTTGGAGCAACGCCTGGCGGACATCGGCATGCAACTCGCCGCCAGCGAGGCCGAACGGAAGAAGCCGAAAAAGGAAGCGGAACTTGCTTCGGCGATCCGCGAGATTTCGTCCCACCAGCGCGCCATCGACGACCGCGCCGAGACAATCGCCATGCGCCGCGACCAGAAGGCGCTGTCGGCGGCAATGGCCGCGCTTCGGGCCGATCTCGGCGGGCTTGCCGATCAGGTCTCGGCGATCAGCCGCGTCGGCGTCGAGCAACACGGCGCCTTCTTTGAAGTCGCGCAGCGCATAGATTCGCTCGCCGCCGAGCAGCCGTTCGACCGGAGCCTGCTGGCCGCGATCCGCAGCGACCTCGAGACCATGCGCGGCATGATCGAGGGAACCGCGCGCCAATCCACGTTCGGGACGCTCGATGCGCGCCACGACGGCATTGCCGCGCAACTTGACGACGTGATGCGCGCGCTGCCGGATCGCGACAAACTCGAGCAACTCGGCGGAGAAGTGGCGGCGCTGCGTCAGTCGTTCGAGGCCGACGACAGCCCGCGGGCGATCCAGCGG
>JBDTLY010000473.1:0-2658 GCA_039934535.1 Casimicrobiaceae bacterium
CGGACTCCGCCTGCCGCCACTTGAGATCGGGATTGCGGCGCAGCGTGCCGAATCCCGTGCATGGCGCGTCCACCAGCACGCGGTCGATCTTGCCGGCGAGACGCTTTATTTTTGCGTCGCGCTCGGTCGAGATCAGCTGCGGATGCACGTTGGAGAGCCCCGAACGCGCGAGGCGCGGCTTCAGGTTCGCGAGGCGCCGCTCCGCGGTATCGAACGCGTACAGCCGCCCCAGCGAGCGCATCAGCGCGCCCAGCAGCAGCGTCTTGCCGCCTGCCCCGGCGCAGAAATCGACGACCATCTCGCCGCGCCGCGGCGCCACCAGATAACCGACAAGCTGGCTGCCTTCGTCCTGCACTTCGAGCGCGCCGCTCGTGACGAGCGCATGCCGTCCGAGCTGCGGGCGCCCCGCGACGCGCAGGCCGAGGGGCGAGTAAGGCGTCGGCACGGCGTCCACGCCCGATGCCGCGAGGGACCGGCGCACGTCGTCGCGGGTGGTCTTCAGCGGGTTGATGCGCAAGTCGAGCGATGCCGGCGCCAGCCAGGCGCGCGCAAGCAGCGCCCGCTCGTCGTCACCGTACGCCGTGCCGAGGCGTGCCCACAGCCAGTCCGGAAGGTCCGCCGCGACCGCGGGTTCGAGCGCCGTGCCGAGCCGGGACTTGAACGCGGTGAGCCATTGCGCGTCCGCTTCCTTCACGACCGACAGGAGGTCGCGCACGCTGTGCCCGAGCTCGCGCACCGTCACCGCCAGCGCAAGCTTCGCCGGGTGCGTCGTTTGCGCAAGCGCTTCCAGCGAGCGCCGGCGCCGCAGCCAGGCGAACACGCCTTCGGTGATGAATGCGCGGTCCTGCTGTCCCATCGCGCGATGACGCCGGAAGAATTGGTACAGCAGGGTGTCCGCCGGCGCGGACAAGGAGCCGAGTTCGGCGATCGCGTCGGCGAGCCCGGAGAGCTGGTTCGCGCGCAGCGTCATTGCTGCGCGATCTTCTCGTCGACGCGAATCGAGTCGAGCAGCGCCTCGAACGTGCCGCGCGGGCCGATGTAGCGCATCTTCACCGGAATGAAATGGAGCGAGGGCGCAAGCCAGACGAAGCCGTCGCTCTTGCCGTCCTCGCTGCGGCGGTGCCACCGCACCGTGTCGATCTCGCCCTGGCCCCATTCGATCTTCTCGTCGTCCTCGCGCGTGATCGTGTAGCGCGCGACCCGCCGGGTCGTCGCGACGGCAAACGAAATCTCGCGTCCAGTGGGCGGCGAAAAGTAGTACTGCCACATGATCGCGAGCCAGTCGAACGTCGGCAGTTCGAGCGCCGCGGTCTTCTGCTCGTGCAGCGTGACGATGCCGGCTTCCCAGTCGAACAGCGCGACCTCGCGCCGCTCCTTGCTGCCGCGCTCCACCGCGAATTCGTACGGCAGGAGGCCGGCGGCGGTGATCGCGCCGTGGCTTTCGAGACGGCCCTGGCCCGGAAACAGCAGCGCCGCGAGACCGCGCAATTCGCCGACCGTGGAGATCTTGTACTGGTTTCCGGAATGCTCGAAGCGGTAGGTGGCGTCGCCGAGGACGAAGCCGCGCGTGCCGAGGTAGCCCTTGTAGACGAGGTCGACGCGCGGCGGCAGCGTCTCCGCGGACGGCTCCGGCGCCGGCGCGGCCGGGGATGCCGTCGCGACGTCGACCGGAACCGCCGGAAGCTCGGGGCCGGACGCCATCGCGTCGGGCGTGGGATCGATCAACGAAGGCGCGTCGCTCGCGGCGACCGGTGCGGGCTCCGGCGTGGTCACCGGCGCGGGTGGGGCGATCGGGCTCGATCGCCGCGGCTTCGGCTTCGGCTTCGCCGCGCTGGCGGCCGGCTGCGGCGGCGGCGGCAGCTCGGTGATCGTCGCCACGAGCGGCGGCACCTCCGGCACCGGCGTGAAATCGACCGGCCACAGCGAAAGCGCGAAGTGCAGCGCGATCGAGGCCGCGAACGCGATCACGAAGATCGGTCGGGCGGTCGGCGAGGTCGTGTTCACGTGAGTTCGGTCGCGGCGGAAGGCTCTCTAACGCGCACGCGCCGCCCTTCGATGACGACCCGGCCCTCGCAGAATGCGCGAACGGCCGCCGGCAGCAGCGCGTGCTCGAGTTCGAGGATGCGCGCCTCGAGCGATACGGGATCGTCGCCGTCGCGCACGTCGAGGCTCGCCTGCGCGACGATGGGACCATGGTCGACGTCGGCGGTGACGAAATGGACCGTGCAGCCGTGGACGCGCGCGCCGTCGGCAAGCACGCGGCGATGCGTGTCGAGTCCCGGATACGAAGGCAGGAGGGACGGGTGGATGTTGAGCATTCGTCCTTCGTAGCGGTGCACGAACGCCGGGCCGAGGATGCGCATGAATCCCGCCAGCACGACGACGTCGGGCTCGCTTGCATCGACCGCAGCGGCGAGCGCGGCGTCGAAGTCATCGCGGTCCGCGAACTTGCGCTGGTCGACAATCTCGGTAGCGATGCCATGCCGCGCGGCGACGGCGAGGCCCGCGGCGCCGGCCTTGTTGCTGATCACCGCCGACACGGCCCCGCCCAGCGCGCCCCGCTGCTCGGCATCGATCAGCGCAGCGAGGTTCGAGCCGCGGCCGGAGACGAGAACGGCGATGCGCTTGGTCACGCACGATTCCGGTAATGCACGCCAG
>JBDTLY010000474.1:0-2652 GCA_039934535.1 Casimicrobiaceae bacterium
GCCGCGGTTCGTGTACTTCTTGGCGATCGAGATCACGAGGCGCAGGTTGGCCTCGGTCATCTCGCGCTTCGCCTTGCGCGCCTTCGCCTCGCCCTGCGACATCTGCTTGTTGATCTCCTTCAGGTCCTTCAAGGGGATCATCACGCGCGACTGCAGGTTGAGGATGCGCTGCTGCTGCTCGACGATGGCCTGCCGGTACTTGCCGAGCTGCTCGCTGTAGTTGTGGTGCGCGGCGACCTCGCGGTCGATCCAGCGCAGCGACGTTTCGTTGTCCGGGAACTTCTTGATGAACTCGGGACGCGGCATGCCGCCCTTGTTCACGACGAGGTCCTGGATCTTGCGCTCGATCTGGCGAATGTTGTCGACCTCGGAGCGCACCGAGTCGCACAGGCGCTCGACCTGCCGCGCGGCGAAGCGGATCTGCATCAGTTCGGTCGAGATCTTGTTCTGCAGCTCGAAGTACTTCGGCGCCTTGTGGCCGTCCTTGGTCAGCACGACCAGCATCTTCGCGAAGAGACGCCGGATCGTCGCGAAGCGCGCCAGCGCGGCGACCTTCAGACGCTCGAGGTTTTCCGCGGCGATCGCACCCGCGTCGCCTTCGTCGTCTTCTTCCTCGATGTCGTCGTCGGCGTCTTCGAGCGCGTCGAGCTTCTCGTTGAAGTCCATGAGGCCGTCGACGAGGTCGTCGATCTTCAACTCGTCCTTCTCGATCTTGCCCGCCAGCTCGAGGATCTGCGCGACCGTCATCGGGCACGCGGAGATCGCCATGATCATGTGCTTCAGGCCTTCCTCGATCCGCTTGGCGATCGCGATTTCGCCTTCGCGCGTGAGGAGCTCGACTGAGCCCATCTCGCGCATGTACATGCGAACGGGGTCGGTCGTGCGGCCGAATTCGGAATCGAGCGTCGACGCGGCGGCTTCGGCGGCTTCCTCGACGTCTTCCGCCGGCGCGGTGGGCGCGGCGTCGGACAGGAGGAGCGTCTCGGCATCGGGGGCCACGTCGTAGACCTGGATCCCCATGTCGCCGATCATGCTGATGATGCCCTCGATCTGTTCGGCGTCAGGACGCGCGGCGCGATTTCGGCGTGGCGTCCGTTCTTGCCCTTGCGATTCGCGTCTTCCGCGCGCTTGCCGGCGATCTTCGCGGCGATCTCGCTCGCGGTCGGCTTGTGGCCGGGCGGCAGCGGCGCGGCGACGGCGCCTTTCGCGCCCTTGCCGGCGGGAATCGGCGGCGTCGGCTTGCCGATGATTTTCGCGGCCGGCTTGGTACTCGCCGCGACCGGCTTGGCTGCCGGGCGCGCCTTTGCCTTCGGCAGCGGTTTCGCAACCTTTGCCTTGGGAGCGGCCTTCTTCAGGACGACCTTCTTCTTCGCCGCCGGCTTCGCCGCTGGCTTCGCCGACTTCGATTTGGTGCGCGCCGCCGGCTTTTTCGCCTTCGGGTGCGCGGGCTTCCTGGGCGCCGCCTTCTTGCGCACCGGCTTGGCAGGCTTGCGCGCCTTGACGCCGGCCTTCTTGCGGGCGGGATGGCGGGGCTTCGCCTTGGCGGGGGACTTGCGGGCGGGTCGTGCGGGCTTTTTGGCCATGATCATCCTGGGAAAACGGGTGCCGTACGCCCCCATGTCGGGGCGAACGGGAAAACCTCAAATTTTATCATGTCGCTATCGTTCGTGGGCTGGGCGACGCCCCTTTTTCCGGTCGTCATGACCGGTCTCCATGCTCTGCCGGCGGGCCCCCCCTGGCGCTTTGGCGGACGATGTCGAGCTGCCGCAAACGTTCGTTCTCCTCCGGCGTGGCCAATTCCGCGGTATCGGCCCCGGCACCGTCGGCGACCGGCCGCCCGGCGCGCTTGGCCTGTTGCCAGTAACGGCGGACGCCGGCCTTAAGGTGTTCGGCGGCTTGCTCGGCCGAAATTCCCTGGTCCTCGGACCCGACAAGCGCGTCGGTCAGGATCCGCTCGTGCGCCGTCCCGGCAAAGTGCTGCATGACCCCGGCCGTGGTCAGTGGGTGCTCACCTGCCCCGCAGAACCGCGCCAGCGCAGCGAGGGCGGCACCTTCGGCGGTCCCGTCCTGGGGCTCGGGCACCACCTCCGAACGCGCCAGTTCAGGTTGGAGCAGCAATCCCTGGATCAGTTCGCGCACGAGGGACGGAGCCTGCCGCTGGCCGGGGCCACGTGGGCCGGCGGGGCGCGAGGTGCGCTCGGCCGAGGTGCCGGGCGTGCCCCGTGCCCGGGCGTCGTCGCTGTGCAACAGGCCGCGGAGCTCCGCTTCGGGCAGTCCGGTCAGGTCCGCCAGGCGGCGCCGGAGGAGCGCCGAAAGCACGGGGGCGGTCATCTGCGCGAGATAGGGCCGGGCCGCATGGACGAGCGCCGCGCGTCCCTCGGCGGAGGTCGGCGGATGCTGCACCGAAAGCTCGCCCAGCAGGAATTCGGACAGCGGCGTGGCGCGCTCGAACAGCGCCTCGAACGCCGCCTTGCCGCGCTTCCTGACGTAATCGTCGGGGTCCTCGCCGTCGGGCAGGAACAGGAATCTCGCGTCCTTGCCGTCGGCGAGCACCGCGAGCGTGTTTTCGAGCGCCCGCCACGCCGCGCGACGACCCGCCGCGTCGCCGTCGAAGCAGAAAACGACGGTATCGGTGACCCGGAAGAGCTTTTG
>JBDTLY010000475.1:0-2651 GCA_039934535.1 Casimicrobiaceae bacterium
CGCCTTTGGCTGTCGAAACAAACGACGCTGGGCTCCCGCCTTCGCGGGGGCGACGAAAAGTTTTCAGCCTTCCGCCTGCCACATGTCGCCTTGTCGGCCGACGATCCGGTTCTCGAGTTCCTGCATCCGCCACCAGTTGCGCAGCGCCGGCTCCTCGAGGGGTCGCGAGATGAGGAATCCTTGCGCTTCCTCGCAGCCGTGGCGCTTCAGGAATTCGAACTGGGCGGCGGTTTCCACGCCCTCGGCGATGACGCGCAGGCCGAGCGAGTGCGAGAGCGCGATGATCGCCTGCGTGATGGTCTCGTCGTTGCGGTTCTGCTCGAGCCCGTGGACGAAGCGCTGATCCACCTTGACCGCCTGGATCGGCAGCCGCGCGAGGTAGGACAGGCTCGAATAGCCGGTGCCGAAGTCGTCGATGGTGATCGACACGCCGCGCTGCTTCAGCTTCATGAGCGTGGCGACCGCTTTCTCCGGATGCGTGATGATCACGCTCTCGGTGATCTCGAGGTCGAGGTAATGCGCGGGCAGGCCGCTGGCCGCCAGCGCTTCGTCGACGATGCCGAGCCAGCTGTCGTGCTGCAGCTGCTGCACCGAGAGATTGACCGACAGCCGCAGCATCATCCCCTGCCGGTGCCAGCCGATGACCGTGCGGCACGCGTCGCGCAGCACGCGAGCGCCGAGCGCCTGGATCATCCCGGATTCCTCGGCGATCGGGATGAATTCCGCCGGCGCGATGACGCCGCGCTCCGGGTCGCGCCAGCGCACGAGCGCCTCGACGCCGACCGCGCGCCCCGATTGCATCTCGATCTGCGGCTGGAAGACGAGGAAGAACTCGTCGTCCATCAGCCCGCGTCGCATGTCGGTTTCGAGCTGCAGCCGCAGCTGGACGCGGGCGTTCATGTCCGCGGTGTAGAAACGGTACGCGTTGCGGCCGGCTTCCTTGGCCGCGTACATCGCGGTGTCGGCCTGCTTGATCAGCGACACGGGATCGCTCGCGTCGAGCGGATACATCGACACGCCGACCGAGCAGGTCAGGGTCGGCATCTGGTCGGACAGCCGGAACGGCGCGAGGAACGATTCGCGCACCCGGGCAAGCACGGTCATCGTCTCGAATGTGGCGTGCGCGGGATCGAGGCCGGGCAGGATCAGCACGAACTCGTCGCCGCCGAGCCGCGCGACCGTGTCCGACTCGCGCACCGCGGAAGTGAGGCGTTGCGCGACCGCCTGCAGCAACTGGTCGCCGGAATCGTGGCCGAGCGTGTCGTTGATCCGCTTGAAATGATCGAAATCCAGGAAGAGGCAGGCGACGTGCGTGCCGTCGCGCTGCGCCTGCGCGAGGATCTGCTTCAGGCGCTGGTTCAGCAGCGAGCGGTTGGGAAGGCCGGTGAGGATGTCGTGCTGCGCGAGCTTGTACGCCTGCGCGGTCGCGATCTCGAGCTCCTTCGTCCGCTGCGCGACCTTGTCCTCGAGCGTGCGCTGGTAGGTCGCCACTTCGGCCTGTGCCTCGGAGAGCCGCTGCGTCATGTGGTTGAACGTGTGGGTGAGGAGGCCAAGCTCGTCGCCCGAGCTGGCCGGCACGTAGACGTCGAGTTTTCCGGATCCGACCGCGCGGGCCGCGCGCATCAGCCGGCGCATCGGCGCGACGAGGCGGCGCGTCAACAGCAACGTCGCGCCGATCGCGAGCACGACGAGCAGCCCGACGACGGCGAGCGCGCCGATGATGGTGCGCCGGAAATCGGCATTCTGCCGCTCGAACGTCATGCCAAGCTGGACGTAGCCGATGGTCCTTGCGCCGGCTGGCGGCGGTTCAGGCGCCACGTTTTCCCCGGCGTCGGGCGGGGGCGCGGCCGAAAGGCCTGCGGGAGCGCTCCTGACCGGCGTCAAGAGCTGGATAAAGCGCTGGCCGCCGATCGACGGCTGGGAAATGTCGATCTTGCCAGCGGCCGGATTGGAGGTTCCGCGAGCGAGGTCGGGAACAACGGCCTTTTGCAGCGAGTCCGCAAACATCCGTTCCGCGAATGTGCGCCGCTGCGCGTCCAGAATGCGCACGTACGCGATATCGCTCTCGACGGCGAGGCTGTCGAGGATCCCGTCAAGGTAGGAGCGATCGTTGGTGGACAGTCCGTGCTCCGAGGCCTCGGCGAGGATCGCGACCAGCATCGAGCCTTGGGCGCGCAGCTCGGTCTCGCCGACGCGCCACTCCTTCCATAGATAGAGTCCCGTGGTCGAGATGGCGCTGAGGAAGATGAGGCCCACCGTCAGCACGTTGAGCTTCGTCAGCAACCCCATCCGCACCGGCGGCAGGTTGAGCGGAGAAATCGTTTCCGCGTTGAGGGGCGTCAGGTGTCTTAGGAGGCGATTCATGGTCCTACCGCGAACGCCGATTCCGGGGTGCCGAATCGCGGGCACGGCCCGCGGGAACCCCGCCAAGGGAGGTCAATTTCGGGGACTGCAAGCATACACCGCGCCATCAATGCCAACCGAGGGCACGGGAGCGTCCTAAATTGCCGCGACCGGGATCTTCGCGATGCGCTGCTGCCACTCGCGCGGACCGGATTCGTGCACGGAAGTGCCATGCGCGTCGACCGCGACCGTCACCGGCATGTCCTTCACGTCGAACTCGTAGATCGCTTCCATGCCGAGGTCGCCGA
>JBDTLY010000476.1:0-2649 GCA_039934535.1 Casimicrobiaceae bacterium
ATCCGGCGAAGAATCCGGAATACGCACCCTTCCAGAAGTTTCCGGCGGACATCGCGCCGGCCGATCGCGAGCGGCTGGCGGCCGCAGGCCGGCGGGTGATCAAGGACAAGGTGATCCCCGTTTTCCAGAAGCTGCGCGACTTCTACGACCGGCGCTATTTGCCGGCGGCGAGCACGAGCATCGCGGCCTCCGACCTGCCGCCCGGCAAGGCCTATTACGAGATGCGTGTTGCCGTGACCACGACGACGCGGATGACGCCAAGGGAGATCCATGAGCTGGGTTTGGCGGAGGTGGCGCGCATCGGAAAGGAGATGGACGCGACGGCCGCCGCCGCCGGCTTCAAGGGCCCGCGCGCCGATTTCCAGAAATCGATCAATGCCGATCCGCGCTTTCTCTACACCAAGGCCGAAGACATGCTCGCCGGCTATCGCGACATAGCAAAGCGCGCCGATGCCGAGCTGCCGCGCCTCTTCGCCGAGCTGCCGCGGCTTCCGTACGGCATCCGCGCGATGCGTCCGGAGGAGGGCGACAACGCCGAGCACTATTCGCGCGGCGCGGCGGACGGCAGCCGGCCCGGGTACTTCGAGGCCAACGTCAATTCGCTGTCGCGGCGGCCCAAATGGTCGATGGAGACGCTGGTGCTGCACGAGGCGGTTCCCGGCCACCACCTGCAGATCGCGCGCGCGCAGGAGATGAAGAACCTGCCCGAATTCCGGCGCAATGCGTTCTTCGTCGTCTACTCGGAGGGGTGGGCACTCTACGCCGAGAGCCTCGGCTACGAGATGGGGTTCTATGCGGACCCGTACTCGAAATTCGGCAACCTGTCCGCCGAAATGCATCGCGCGGCGCGGCTCGTGGTTGACACTGGAATCCACGCATTCGGCTGGACGCGCGAGCGCGCCATTGCCTACCTCGAGGACAACGCGGCGCTCACGTCGGAATTCGCGACCGCCGAAGTCGATCGCTACATCGTCATCCCCGGCCAGGCCACGGCGTACAAAATCGGCGAGTTGAAGATCAAGGCGCTGCGCGCGCAGGCCCGCGCCGAGCTCGGCGACAAGTTCGACCTCCGCCGTTTCCACAACGCGGTGATCGACGACGGCGCGGTGCCCCTCGATGTGCTTGACCAGCAGATCACCGATTGGATTGCCGCAGAACGTGCACGCACGAGGTAGCCTCATGCAACTTGACGCATTAAAGCCCGAGGACTTCGAATCGCTGGTCGGTGGCATCCTCGTGCTCGAGGTGCCCGGCGGCCCGGTCGAATGCGAATTGACGCATGTCCGCCGGCTGCCGCCGCACGCGGTGCGCGCTCATCCATTCGCCGTGATCTTGCGCGGCCCGCGCAGCCGGCCCTTGGCGCAGGGAACGTATCCGCTGCGACACCCGCAACATGGCCGGCTGGATCTGTTCGTGGTGCCGGTGGGTCCGGATCAAGCCGGGTTCCGCTACGAGATCACATTCAACTGACGGCCGCGTCAGCCGGGCGGCCGCTCCATGAAGAGGTAGATGCCGCGCGTCTCGCGCGTGGCGAAGCCCAGTCGGTCGTAGATTCGCAATGCCGGGTTGAACGGCTCGACGTGCAGCGTGACCGGCAGCCCGAGCCGGTCGGCATGGCGGAGCAGGCTCGTCACGATGGCGGTGCCGATGCCGCGGTTTCGATGTTCCGCCCGCAACGCGACGTCCATCAGGCGCACTTCACGTGGGCCGGTGTCCGCGTAGAGGCGCCCGGTCGCGCCCCCCTCGCCCTGGATCACCAGCCACTCGGCGCCTGGATAGTGCTGGCGGTAATGCGTCCACTGCAATTCGAATTGCCCGCGCAGGAACGTCCGTTTCTGGTCGTCGTCCCAGGCGACGGGACGCAACTCGTCCGCACGGGTCGACGCGTATAGATCGGCCAGGAATTCCCGGTCGGCGGGGGACTCTTCGCGCAACGTCACGCCGGCAGGCAATCCCTGCGCGGACGCGAGGAACGAAGGCATGCTGCCTAACCGGCGCGCACCGGGCTCACGATCAGGGTGACGTAGTCGAAATCGACCGCCATGCCGTCGCTTCGCGCGAGGGAACCGGCCTTTTCACCCCATGTGATCTGACTCCAGTCGGGCGTGAGGCCCGTGGTGGCGGAGGGTCCCGCCAGGCCGTAGATGCCGGGGCCGAGCCCCGAACCGCCGATCTGGTAGTAGAGCGAGCCCGACGAATGGACACCGGACGCCGCACTCTTCAGCCGGAAGGCCGCCGCGATGCCGGCGGCCTGCGGCACATTGGCGGTGAAGGTCAGCGGTGAACTCGATTTCACGTGCTGGCCCGGAAGGTCGACATACTGCCAGGCGTAGAACGGCGCGAAGAACGGCGCTTCGTTCAGCGCGAAATTGACGGTGATGTCGATGCGCTCGATCGTCGGCGAGGCGGAAGGCACAAAGCCCAGGATCTGGATGGCGGCGCGAACATTGGTCCGGCCCCAACGCTCGCGAATCGTGGCGTCGCCGGCGGGAGACCAGGTGTTGATGAACGCGGCGCTGCGCGGAAGGTAGCCGAGGGTCATGCCGGCGCTGCTCGCGGTCTGGTTCGGCTGGATGATTCCGACTGGGTTGGCGTTCGTGGCAAATCCGGCGGGAGCGTCATCGCCGGAACCGCGCCTGCGGAGCGCCT
>JBDTLY010000477.1:0-2638 GCA_039934535.1 Casimicrobiaceae bacterium
AGATGCCGGGGACCGACATGCTGGCGCGCATCGCCTCGTACAACGGTCCTTCGGTGAAGACGTACGGCACGCCGGCCACCATGTCGGTCGCGACGGCGCGAAACGGGATCGGCAGCCGGTCGAGGTCCTTGATGCCGTCGGCGTTGGCCGTCAGCTCGTGCAGGAACAATTCGAGATTCGCGCCGCTGATCGCGCCCTGGAACCCGCGGACCTGGCCGTCGCGGAACCCGATCTCGAGCGGCAGCGGAAAGCGCGTGTCGATCTGCTTGTCGCGGAAATCGAGCTCGCGCCGGGGCGGCGAATCCGAGAACAGCGTGTCCCAGTGGAGCGTGGTCACGATCTTGTTCATTTCGGCCGGCGTGCGCCCGCTCGCGAGCAGGCCGCCGACGATCGAGCCCATCGACGTCGCCGCGACAAAGTCGACCGGGATGCGCATATCCTCGAGGATCTGAATCACGCCGATGTGCGTGAGCCCGCGGGCGCCGCCTCCGGAAAGAACGAGGCCGACCTTCGGGCGCTTCCTCTCGGCCGTCGTGGCGTCGCCGGCAACGGGCGCCTGCGCGAGGACAACCGTGGCGAACGACAGCAGTGCGAGCAACAGGGACGTCCCGATTGCACGCCAGGGCGGAACAGGACGGCGCAAAAGCGTGTTCATGGCGGATGGATGGGCGATTATAGCGGCGACATGGCAACCCACTCGACCGGATCGACGATAAAGGGCCGGGATCGGGCGGCGGCTCCCATCTACACGCGAACGGCGATCGCGCTGCACTGGATCGCCGCGCTCCTGATCGTGTGCAACCTGGCGCTTGGGGTCACGATGATCAACCTCGCGCTCTCTCCTTTCACGCTGCGCCTCTACGGCTGGCACAAGTGGATCGGCATCACGGTGTTCCTGACCGCGGCCGCGCGCCTCGCATGGCGATGGGCGCATCCGCCTCCGCCTGCGGTCGCGATGCCCGCATGGCAGCGCCGGGCCGCCGCCGGAACGCACGCGGCGCTGTACATGCTGATGCTCGCCATCCCGCTGTCCGGCTGGGCCTACAGCTCGTCCACGGGCGTTTCGGTGGTCTACCTCGGTCTCGTCCCGCTGCCCGACTTGGTCGGGAAGGACAAGGCGCTGGCCGCCGTGCTGAAGGCGGTCCACGCCACATTGAACTTCACGCTGCTTGCGCTGGTCTGTGTGCATGCGGGGGCCGCGCTGCGGCACCACGCCGTCGGCCGCGACGGTGTCCTCCCCCGGATGCTCCCCTTCCTGCGGCGCGACTGACGAATGGACAACACCGATGAAAATGCTGCACTCGTTCGTACCCTCGCTCGCCGTCATGCTGATGGCCGCAACCGGCGGCGCCGGCGCGCAGGGCGTGCTGATCGATCGAAGCGAGATCCGCTTCATCGCGAAACAGACGGGCGGCGGCGTTGAAGGCCGTTTCCGGAGGTGGAAGGCGAACGTCGATTTCCGCCCGAAGGACCCGGCGAAATCGCGCGCCGCATTCGAAATCGAGCTCGCGAGCATCGACCTCGCGAGCGAGGAGACGGAGACCGAGGTCCGGCGCCCGGCGTGGTTCGATACCGCGAAGTTCCCGGTCGCGAGGTTCGAGTCGACGACCGTGCGCGGCCTGGGCGGCGACCGCTATGAGATCGACGGCCGGCTCTCGATCAAGGGCGTCACCCGCGACATTTCGATTCCAGTCGCGCTCAAGACGGATGCCGGCGGCAATAGCGTGGCCGAGGGGCAGTTCACGGTCAAGCGCCTCGATTTCCGGATCGGCGAGGGCATGTGGGCGGATACCGACGCCGTGGCTAACGAGGTCGACATCCGCATCCGGATGGTGCTCCCCTCCGTGCAATAACCGCGGAACCGGCCCCGGCCGGCTGACGCGATGATCCGACGAGGTGTGCAGGTCCCGTTCGCATCGCTCGTCGTGCTCGCGTTCGCGCAATTCGCGCCGGCGCCCGCCGTCGCCCAGTCCTACCGGATCGCACCCGAGCGGACCCTCGCCGGGTTCGCGGTATTGCAACTCGGCGTCATCCGTCAGAACGGCCATTTCAATCGCGCGTCCGGCACGATCGTGCTCGATCCCGCGCGCGTGGCGGGCGGCAGCGTCGACGTCACGATCGACCTCGCGTCCGTCGACACCGGGTGGAATACGCGCGATGACTTCCTTCGCGGCGAGAGCATGTTCGACGTGGCGCGCTATCCAGCCCTGCACTTTCGCTCGGCGCGCGTCGTGTACCGCGACGGGCACGTCGTCGCGGCGGAGGGCGAGGTGACGATGCACGGCGTGACAAAGCCGCTCAAGCTCGACGTGCAGCGGCTCGAGTGCGGCCGGGTTTCGACCGATGGCCACGAAAGCTGCCTCGCGACGGTCGCCGGCCAATTGCGGCGGCGGGATTTCGGGATGGAGGCAGGCTACCCGATCGTCGGCGACGTCATTACGCTCGATTTCGCCATCACCGCCGTTCGCGCCGGCGCCGAAACCGCGCCGCAGTGAGTGTGGCGACGCTCAGCGCGCGACGAGTCGTTTCATCCGCTCCACCGCGGCTACGAGCTCGCGGGTGATCCCCGGCTCGCGCACCGAATGGCCGGCGTCGGGCACGACGACGTATTCGGCTTCGGGCCAGCCGCGCGCAAGCG
>JBDTLY010000478.1:0-2634 GCA_039934535.1 Casimicrobiaceae bacterium
CACCGAGAAGATTAGGTCGCGCAACTTCCGCACGCCGGCCCCGGAACGGGCCGGATCCTTGCGGCGCGAGTTGCGCGCGGCCCGGCGCAGGACGAACCAGAAGCCGACCGCCGCGAGTCCCAGGATCGGAAGGATCCAGGTCGCCTTGCCGGTCAGGACCGTCGCAATCCCCGTCGGCGGCGGGAGGTCGGCGATCCGCATGGTGCGCGCGATCATCCAGGGGATCTCGACGACGCCGTCGTTGTCGTAGACCTCCTTGGCAGCTCGCTTGACCTTGCCGGTCCTGGTCTGGTAGCGCACGGTGCGGTACAGGACGCCCTCGACATCGACCACCGTGCGCTGCAGCTCGAACTTGGGCGGAGGCGACACCAGATCGAACGCGACGGCGCCGGTCTCGCCGTCGGGCTGCGTCACGACGCCGCGGAACACCTCCGTGTGGCTCGCGGAAGGAACGTCGAGCTTCACGGTCATCAGCCCCGCCACCATCCCGCGCACGCGCACGAATTCGCCCCGATACAGGTCGGGCTCCTGCTTGACGTCGTCGGGCTTCATGAAGCCCGACATCTTGGCCGCGACCTCGTCGGCGGTGTACGCCGTCACGATGTCGATCAGCCGGAGGTAGCCCGCGGTCTCCGCGAAGTCGGTGCCGTTCTGCGAATCGCTCAGCGCGCCTTCGAAGAGCACCGAGTTGGCGCGGCGGCGCTCCTCGAGCTTGCGCTCGCGCTCCGCAGTCTGTTCCGGCGTGAGCTGCGCCGGCACGTTGGCGAAGGCCTTCTCGACGATCTCCGGCGCCCGGCCCTGGTAGCGCAGCGCGATGATTCCGAGCAACGAGAGCCCGAGCATCAGCAGGATCACCTGACGTCCCTCGCGCGTCTTGTAGAACCCCGCGTAGAGCGTCGGCGTCGCTTGTTGTCGCTCGAGGAACGACTTGTGACGCGGGCGCGCCGCAGCTCCCGAGCCCGTGTCGCGCGCTGCGAGGCCATCGCCACGGACCGAGCCGGCCGGCTGATTCTCCGGCAACCCTCCGGCTTGTCCGTGCGCTTGGGAGTGGTCCACGGTGGTCCGCGGTGACGTCTGGGGCGGCGCGCGCCGTCGCCGCGCTACGTCACTTGGGTGGCGGTGCACCGAGCGCGAACTCGATGTTCTGGATGTCGTTCTTCTTGCAGATGTTCATCACGTTGATCACGTCGTTCCACGGCACGCGCGCGTCGGCATCGATGATCACCGGGGCGTCGAGCCGGCCCAGGCGGACGAAGTCGTCGTACTGGCCTTTGATGAGCTGCAGGAGCTCGTTGTCGTCGTCGACGATCCGCGTCGTGAACTTGCGCACGGTCTTCTTGGCGTCGTCGTCCCAGAACATGGCCACGCGGATGTCTTGCATCAGCGCATCCGCGCTGCCGACGCCGCCGGTGCCCTTGCCCTTGGGAAGCCACGATTCGAACTTCCCCTCGAGCTGCTTGAAGCGGAACGAGCACATGAAGAACACGCACAAGCAGAAGATGATGTCCACCATCGCGACCACGTTGATCGCCACGGGGTTCTCGTCGCTTTCGCCTACACTGACGCCGGCCATCGTGAATCTCCGTCTAGGTGTCTATGGAGCCTGAGGCTCAGGCCTTCGTCGGCTTGGCGGCGCCGACTTCGATCTTGTACATGCCCGCCTGTCCGCACATTTCGATCAGCTTCTGGACCATGCCGTAGGGCGCGAACTGGTCCGCTCGGATGATCACTTTGCGACCCGACAAACGCTTGCCCGCCGCGGGATCGATGTCGGGCTCGAGCGCCGCATCGGCCTCGGCTTTGATCTGATCCTTGATCGTGTCGATCGTGTAGGCCTGGCTCCGAATCGTCACGTACCAGTGGTCAGGCTCGCGACAGACGCCGTGCGCCGCCACGATCGCACAGTGGAATCCGGCGCCCTCGGAGCGATGGGCCACGTTGATCGTCGTGCGGATTTCGCCCTCGGTCTTCTCCTTGGGCTCTTCCTTGACCTGGTCGGCCTTCGGAAGGATCAACTCGGCCCGCTCCCGCTGACTCATGTCCGCTCCCAGCATGAAGAACAAGAGGAGCAGGAACATGATGTCGATCATCGGGATCAGATTGGCCGTGACGTCTTCTTTGACGCTCGGCCCTTTTCTCTTAGCCATGGCAGTGTCCTGGCGGGCGTGTGGTGGTGCGTGGGCAGCGCGATCGCTACTTGTGGGTCTGCACGGCCAAGTGCTTCAAGAGGTCGACCGCCTGCAGGTTGATCGACAGCGTCATCTTGGTGACCTTGTTTTTGAACAGGAAGTAGATGGTCAGGAAGATGATGGCGATGAACAGACCCATGGTCGTGTTGACGAGCGACTCGTACACGCCCTTGGCCAGGTCGCCCGGCGTCGGCGCCGCGAGCGTCTCGATCACCTGGAACGACGAGATCATGCCCGTCACCGTGCCGAGCAGCCCGAGCAGCGGTGCCACGTTACCAATGAGCGAGAGGTAGGAGATCTTCGCGTTGACCTTGAAGGCCTCTTCCACGGCGGCCGATTCCAGGCCGCCGATCATCTCCTCGTAGCCCGCGTGGCGCATGCGCAGCGCCGCGCCGATCAGGTTGGCGAGGTAACCGCCTTCCTGGTCGCACAGCTCGATCGCATC
>JBDTLY010000479.1:0-2631 GCA_039934535.1 Casimicrobiaceae bacterium
GCGCACACGATGGCCTTTATCGAGGCGTGCCTTGCGTCACAACGGACCGGCGGCTGGGTGGATGTCGCGCCGCTGCCGGCGGCGTCGGGCTAGAAGCCGAACGAAATCACCCTCACGCCGAAGAGCGCGAGGTGAAAGGTCATCACGAGAAGCGCCAGCACGACGCCGGCGACGATCGCGATGACGTCCTGCTTCGCCACCGGCTCGAATTCCTTCACCGCATTGCGGCTCACCGCGGAGGCGAGGTCGACCAGCGCCCACGCGAGGAACGCGCCGAACAGCACGGTGCCGCGCGCGTCGCCGTTTGCGCACAGATGGACCGCTGACCAGAGGATGACGCCAAGCAGCATCGGGTGCTTCAAACTCTTCCGGATGTGCGTGCGCATGTTCGCGGCGGCGAGGAGCACGAACGACACGACCATCGCATAGGGCGCGATGGCGATCGCGGCGGGGATCGGCGCGAAAAGCTTTTCGCCCGGACTCGCGGCGCGATAGCCGACGACGATCAGCACGAGTCCTGCGACCGAAAGGATCGTGAACGTGCCCTTGTAGGGGTTGGCGCCGAGGCGCGCGGCACACGCATCGCGCAGCGGCGGCACGATCGGCACCAGGTGAATGCCAAGAAACAGGACAAGGCCGATGATCAGCAAGGTCATGACGAGCTCCCCGGTCGGGCGGAACTGAACAGCTCGCGCAGATCGGGCGCGCCGCCGATGTCCGCGCATTGTTCCTGCACGCGCGTTGCGCGATCGGCGCCCAGCACCGGATCGACGAGGCCGTGAAACTTGCGCGCGAGGTCGTCGTCGCTCATCGGCCGCTCGAGGCTGCCGACCGCGTGCGTAACGGCGCAATGCAGCGTGCGGCCGTCGACACAGCGGATCGTCACGTCGGCGGCGGCCTCGCCGATCGACGGGTCGACTGTCGCGTGCACGCGTCCGCGCAGCGCGACCAGGTCCGCGCGGGTGACCACGTCGTTCGCGAACTCGGCTTCGCCGGCCTGGCCGAAGACGATCCCCGCCGCGCACGCGTGATAGACGCTGAACTTGCCTTCGAGCCCCGTGTAGGGCGCGGTCTTGCCGGTCAATTCCAGCACGAGCGGATGCACGCGGAGGTCCACGCGGTCGACGTCCGCGGCGGTCAGGCGATGCGCGTTTCGCAGCTGCACGCAGCCGTCGATGGCCGGATGAATCACGATGCCGCACGCGAACGGCTTGTAGGTGTTGAACGCGATCTCGAAGCTTTCGCCGAGCCCGTCGGTGATCTCGCGCCAGTCGCACCTGGCCGAATACGTCCGCAGGAGGCCGCGCGGCGCTTCGAGCGCGCGCGGCGACGCCGTGTAGCCATGCTTCGCGAGCAGCGCCGACACGAGACCCGCACGCGCCGCGGCCCCGGGATGCAGAGCCTTCGTCATGGTCCCGAACTGCTCGCGCACGCCAACCGGTTGCGATGCCGCGATCCCGAGCGCCATCGCAGTGCGCTGCCCGTCCAATCCCGAAAGCCGCGCGCAGGCCGCAGCCGCGCCGAGCATGCCGGTGGAGCCCGTGATGTGCCAGCCGCGATCATAGTGGTCCGGATAGATCGCGTTGCCGACGCGGCACGCGACCTCGATGCCGAGGACGACGGCATCGACCAGCTGCCGTCCGGCGGCCCCCGTGTGCTCGGCAAGGGCCAGCGCGGCGGACGCGACCGGCCCGGCCGGGTGGATGATTGTTCTGAGGTGCGTGTCGTCGAAGTCGAACGTGTGCGACGAGATGCCGTTCAGCATGGCGGCGCTCGCGATGTCGACGCGCTCGGGGCGGCCGTAGAGCGTCGCCTGCGGTGCCGGCGCGAGCTCGGTCAGGGCAGCGAGCGCCGCTTCCAGAGTTGCATGCCGCGAGGCGCCGATCGCGCAACCGAAGTAGTTGAACAGCGTCCGGCCAGCCTCGCGCTCGACCGCGTCGCTCCACCCTCGCGACGGATGCGTGGCGACGAAGTCCGCGAGGATCTGCGTTGCCGCCGGCGCTTTCGTATCCGCCGTGATGTTTGTGTCGCGTGCCATGGTCGTCCGGTATCCCTCGGATGCGCTCAGTCGTTGATCTCGATGTTGCGTTCCTTCGCGAGCTTCGTCCAGCGCGCGATGTCGTCGCGGATATAGCGGCCGAACGCCTCCGGCGACATCGGCATCGGCTCGAGCGCTTCGGCCGAGAGCCGCTCGGCGAGCTCCGGATTCTGCAGCAGCTTGTCGATTTCCTCGTTGAGCCGCTTCACGATCGCCGGCGGCAGGTTGGCCGGCCCGACGATGCCGTACCACTGCACGCCGTCGAATCCGGGAAAGCCCGACTCGGTGAACGTCGGCACATCGGGAAGCAGCGGATGTCGCCGTGTGCCGGTCACCGCCAGCGGCTTCACCTTGCCGGCCTTGATGTGGGGAAGGGCGGCCGCGAGGCCCGGCAACATGATCTGCGTCTGGCCGCCAAGCAAGTCGACGAACGCAGGCCCGATGCCACGATACGGAATGTGCACGACGTCGAGTTCGGCTGCGATCTTCAACTGCTCCATTGCGAGATGGGTAAGCGTGCCGGGGCCGGAAGATCCGTAGGACAGCTTGCCGGGATTGGCCTTGGCATACGCGATGAAATCGCGCAGCGTGGC
>JBDTLY010000480.1:0-2627 GCA_039934535.1 Casimicrobiaceae bacterium
CACTTAGCGCTGAACCGCAATTCCGGCAAGATGTGTTGCCCGGACGGTTACCGTGCTGTGCCGTCGTCGCCGGATCGGCCGCCGCCCTTGGCATTACCGACACGGCGATCGGCGTCGCGCCCGCCACGCTCATCGTCAACGGCAGCGGTTTTGCCGGCGGGGTGGCTACCGTCACGCTTGGTCAATTCCCGCCGTTGACGGTGGTGACGCAGACGAATGCGCAGCTGACCGCGCTCCTCCCGGCGGGCGCGACGCTGCAGGGATCCTATCTCGTGACGGTCCAACTCGCCGCCGCGCCCTCGAACGGACGGCCTGGCCCCGTGATCGGCTACGACGAAGCGTGGACCGCGATTGGCGTAACCGGCGCCACGGGTCCGCCCGGCCCGCCGGGGCCTCCGGGACCCCAGGGCCCACAGGGCCTGAAGGGCGATACCGGCTTGGTCGGCCCTGCCGGTGTTGCCGGACCGCCGGGGCCGCAAGGCATCCAGGGCGTGAAGGGCGACAAGGGCGATACGGGCGCCAAGGGCGACGTGGGCAATCCCGGGCCGCAAGGTCCGGCTGGCCCGCAGGGCCCGGCCGGCACGGCCGCCGGTTTCGGCACCAACACCAATACGGCAGCGGCGGGACGCGGAACGGAGTGCACGATGGGCGAGGTCATCCTCTCCGCCGGCCGTACGGCGAACGGGACCCCGGCCAACGGCCAGCTCATTGCAATCGGGGCGTTCACTGCCCTCTTTTCTCTGCTCGGCACCACGTACGGCGGGGATGGCGTCACCACGTTTGCGCTGCCCGACCTGCGCTCGACGGCGCCCAATGGGCTCACCTATTCGATCTGCATGGAAGGGATCTTCCCGAGCCAGAACTGATTGGCGGTGAACGCCCGCCCGCACTCTAGGGCGCGCACATCACGACGATATCGGGGCCATCGCCTTCGGCCAGCCAGCCTTTCGCCACCATCTGGTCGCGCACTGCGCGCTCGATCGTGTAGCGATGGTTGGCATCGGCGCGATTGGAGTAGACGCGATACACCGGCACGGTCCCCGTCGGACAGTTGCCGGCGCTCGTCGGATACAGGAAAAAGAAATTCGGCTCCTCGAGCACGAAGGACGGATTCTTCGCCATCGTGCCGTCGCATTCGGTCTTGTCGCGCCCGAAAAAGTGGCCGTCGCCCTTGCCCGGCGGAATGTAGATCCGGCACACCGCCGACGTGCCTGCGGCGGCGTTGAACAGTGCCGTGAACGACTTGCCGGTGCGCGTCCAGCCCTTGAGCGTGGTGCCGGCGTCGAGCAGTGCGATTTCCGCCGACACCCAGGTGATGAAGTAGTGATCGAGCGCGGCGTTGTAGAACTCGACGACCTTGACCGGAACTGCCGCGCCCGTCGTGGCGAGCGCCCTGCGCACGGCGCCCGGCGCGTCGAGGATCCCTGCGCCGCAGATGGCGGTGGCGCACGACGATCCGGCGGGAAATGGCTTGGCGCTCGCCTTCAGCAGATCGCGCACCTGGGCCGGGGTAAGGTCCGGCGCGACCGATAGCATCAGCGACACGACGCCGCTCACCAGCGGCGCCGAAAAGCTG
This sequence comes from Casimicrobiaceae bacterium, assembly GCA_039934535.1. Classification (GTDB taxonomy): domain Bacteria; phylum Pseudomonadota; class Gammaproteobacteria; order Burkholderiales; family Casimicrobiaceae; genus CAIWHR01. The sequence goes on from JBDTLY010000480.1 coordinate 1,577, forward strand.
GTCCCCGCGCGGAACTGCGAGCCATCGGCCACTGGCACCGTGGTCCCGGTGTTGACGAGCGTGAGGATGTTGAAGGGTCCCGCGGAAGCGTCCCCGCCCGGCGCCGCGATATCCACGCGCGCGCCATAGTTCGAATACGGCGCCCGCGAGCCGCCGGCCGTCGTTGCGCCAACCGCGATGATGCCGGTGCAATCCGACGGCACGTGATGGCCGCTGCTGTTCTCGTTGCCGGCAGCGGCGACGATCGCGCGCGTGAATCCATGCGCGAACACGGCGTTGACCGACTCCTGGAAGTATTGGACGCACACACCGGGATTGCCGATGCTCAGGTTGATCACATGTGCCGGGTTGGGATTGACGGGGGCGTCGGGGACCGGGATTCCTGCGGCCCACGCGAGCCCGTCGGCGATATCGATGTCCTCGCCGAAGCATTTGCCGAGGACGCGAACGGGGAGGATCTTCGCGTTCCAGTCGACGCCGGTGCCCCAGATGCCGTTGTCGGCGTTCGCCGCGATCGTGCCGATCACCGAGGTGCCATGCCACGAGCTGTTCTCGACGGGGCAGCCCGCGAAGGTCCCCAGCTGGTCGGCGGCGCTGACCCAATCGCCCGGGTCGGACGCATCGGTGTCGCGGAAGTTGCCCCTGGAATCCTTGACGTTGCCGTCGTTGCTCGCGGCGAAGTTGGCAACGAAATCGTAGCCCGGCAGCAATCGTCCCGCGAAATCGGCGTGATTGGTCGATCCCGTGTCGAGCACCGCCACCACGATCGCCGGCGAACCGACGGTGAGATCCCATGCGGCGGGTCCGTCGATGGTCGTCGGACTCGGGAAAAGCGAGAACTGTTGCGGGAACATCGGATCGTTCGGGATGCGTTGCGCGCGCATGGTCCGCGAGCGCTCGGCGTACTCGACGTCGGGATGGCGCGCCAGCCTGGCGACCACCGCCTCGGCGTCTGCAACCGAGCCGACCTCCGTCGAAGTGAGCACTTGCGCTCCGATTGCCATCGTCCGCACGTACCGCAACGGGACGCCCGTCTCCAGCGCCTTCGCCA
>JBDTLY010000481.1:0-2622 GCA_039934535.1 Casimicrobiaceae bacterium
TCGATCCTGAAGTTCATGGTTGTCTCCTCAATGTGATTTGCGTACTGCCTTGCTAGCGAGTTGCCTCGGGAGCGAGCCAACTCAGAATGATGTCGGATACCCTGCGGCGGCGACTTGGCACGTCGCCCTTGGAGCCCATGGCCCGTTGGAAGATGGTGCCAAAGGTGTACTGGTTCGTCACGTTGAACATCCCCAGGGCGGCGATTGTCATGTGGACCTCGATCGGATCCCGGTCGGCCCGGAATGCACCCTCAGCCTGCCCGCGCGCGATCACGTCGCCAAGCATGTTGACGATGGGCCGGTTGATCGCGCGCAGCGCCGGTGACATCTTCATGTGCCGGCCCTTGGCCTGGTTCTCGGCCACCACGAGGCGTACGAAGTACTCGTGGCTGACATAGTAGTCGTACGTGAATTCGACAATGCGGCGGATGGCATCGACCGGCGGCAGGTGCGCGAGGTCGAGCTCGTCCTCGGCCTTGCGAATCTCGGCATAGACGTGCTCGAGCACGGCGAGGTAGAGCCGCTCCTTGCTGCCGAAGTAGTAATTGATGAGCGCGCGGGTGGTATGCGTGCGCGCGGCGATCGCGTCCATGCTTGCGCCCTTGAATCCGCGGGAGGCGAACTCGGCGATCGCGGCCTTGAGAATCTGCGCGCGATTGGCCTCGGGCGCTTTGGGCTTGCACATCGCGGTTGTGCGGGAATGCGAGAGCTGCAGCGCCATGACGGGCCCGGAATTGGCGGAGTCGCAAGGATAACAGACCTGTCAGATCAGGGCAAGCTCCGGCGATATGCGGCGCAGCATAATGGGACGCGTTCACGCAGCATAATGGGACGCGTTCAGTAGGCGACCTGCGCGACCGCTCGCAGTTCATCGGGCGTCGCCGTACCGAAGCCGAAGAACTCGAGGTAAGCCGGGATCATCTCGAACAGCATGTCGGTCCCGACCTGGAACCGACAGCCACGCGCGCGTGCCGCCTTGAGCAGCGGCGTGATCTCCGCCTTCATCACCACCTCGCCGACGAACGTGCGCGACTCGAGGCGCGTCGCGTCGAACGGGAGTGGGTCGTCCGACTTCATGCCGAGCGGTGTGCCATTGACCACCAAGTCGTAGCCGGCGGGATCGCTGTCCGCGAGGCGAATGTCTAGTGTCCGATAGTGCTTCGCCAGCCGACCGGCGAGCGCCTCCGCCGCGCCGCGGTGGGTGTCGAAGAGCGTGATCGCGCCCGCTCCGGCTGCGGCCAGCGACGCGGCGATTGCCGAGCCGACGCCGCCGGCGCCGACGACGAGGCAGCGCGCGCCGCGGACCGCGAGGCCCTTGCGGGCGAGGCCGCGGACGAAGCCCGTGCCGTCGAACATGTCCCCCAAAAGGGTGCCGTCCGGTCGCCGCAGGATCGCATTGCAGGAACCCGCGATCTCCACCGTTGGCGTGAACTCGTCGACCAGTCCGACTGTGGTCACCTTGTGCGGCATCGTCACCAGCGCGCCGTGGAAGTTCGTGAACTTGCGGATCGCCGCCAGCGCCGCGGGGTAGTCCTCCCCCTTGACTCCCATCGGCATCACGACCGCGTCAATGCCCCGATGCTCGAACCAGGGGTTGTAGATCAGCGGCGCCTTGAACGATTCGGTGGGGTAGCCAATGTGGGCGACGAGCCGGGTCTTGCCGCTGATCATGTCAGAACATTTCCCCGCCCCGGGACCGGCGGATGATGTCGTACACCGTCACGAGATCGCCGATCGGGATTTGCCCGGGCGCCGACGCGGATTCACCGACGGCGAACGAGAGCCACGAGCCGAACAGGCCGCCGACCATCCGCGTCACCGACCCGAGCGGCCCCACCGACATGCTGATCAGCGGGATGCGCGCTTTATCGTCGGCCTCCACGGTCGCCGCGAGCAATCGCAGCACGTCGCCGCGGTCGCGTGGCATCACCTGCAGCATCGCCACGTCGGCGCCGAGCCGTTCCGCCTCGAGGACGCGATCGACGAGGTAGTCCTGCCCCGGCGTGTAGCTGAGATTGTGGTAGGACAGGATGAGCCGGACCCCGTGCCGACGGGTGCTCTCACGAACGCTGCGCAGGTGTCCGGGATCGTTGTCCATCTCGAAATCGACGAAGTCGACGAGGCCGCTTGCCGCCATGGCGTCGTAGAGCGCGACGACCGCCGCGTCGTCGATCGCGACCCGCTCGCCGCCTCCTCTTTCCGCGCGCCGGGTGAAGATGACGGGGCGCTTGCCGACGACGTTGCGCAGCGCGCGCGCCGCCTCGATCACCGCGACGGTGTCGCCGATCGCGTCGAAGAAATCGACGCGCCATTCGACGGCATCGGGCTTCTGCCGGAGTACGCCGGCGGCTTCCGCCAGCAGCCGCTCTCTATTTCGCCCCACCAGCGGCGTGCAGAGCAGCGGTGTTTCGCCGCCCAGCTTGCGGCCGTGTGCATCGACCGCCTTGATGTTCTTCTTCATGCCATGCGCTCCGATCATTGGGCCGGGACGGTGCGCCGGCTCGCGGCCGCGGGCCGTCCGGAGCGGCGCTTGTCTCGGGCTGCCTTCTCGCCGCGATGCTCGGCAAGATACGCCTTCAGCGTCTCGAGGCACCGCGTCGCGTGTTCGGCATAGCCGATCTC
>JBDTLY010000482.1:0-2617 GCA_039934535.1 Casimicrobiaceae bacterium
TCGTGCGCGCCAGCTACCTGGCGGCGCGCGCCGCCGGCCTGTCTCTGCAGGCGCGCGGCGGTGGGCGATTGCTGCTGGTTATCGATCCGCTCGCCGCCGACGACCTCGTCGGTGCGGTGCTGTCCGAATCGCTGCAGGTGCTCGCCGACGCACTGCGCAAAGCGCTCAGGCCGGAGGTCGAGGTCAGTCTGATCATCGGCGCCGGGCCCGCTGCCGGCGCCAGGAGGCTCGCGTCCGGACGCGTCGATGCACAGATCGCTCACCAGGTGCGCGACACACTCGTCTGTGCGGCTGCGCACATCGCCATCGTCGCAGCGCCGCGGCGCACGCCGGGTTGACTTCAAAATGACCATCGGTAATTTACCGCGAAGGTTGGTGAGGAGTCGGCTAATTGGTAAGCCACCTGACTCTGGATCAGGCGATTGTAGGTTCGAGTCCTACCTCCTCAGCTCACTCATGAAAGGTCGTCGCTGCGGGCCACCGCAAGGCGAACGGTGAGCCGGGTCAGTCGCCCGGCTCATCGCACCTCCAGACTCCGACGACCGCCCCACCTCACATACGGTCCCATCGTCTAGCGGCCTAGGACACCGGCCTCTCACGTCGGGAACACGGGTTCGATTCCCGTTGGGACCACCTTCGCAATGCAGTCGAACCGGACTCCGGGGCAGATTCCTCTCCGGGGTCCGGCTCGACGAGCGCCAGGGCGTCGAGTGAGCAGCGCGCCCGGTAGTACGGCTTCCCGACATCCGGCTGCACCGGCTCCAGCACTACGGGGCCAAGAATGCGGCGCAGGATCAGCGCTGCCTGGCCCGTGCGGCGCTCCAGAACAGCCTGCAGGGTGGCGCGTTGACTCGCTTGGTTTGTCACCGAGCGATGGGGAAATGTAATTGTCGCTCAGCAGTCGCTTCACGGAGGCGAAGGTCGACGTGCCGGGCGGTCGGGTTTCGTTCGCCGCGGGCTTCAGCGATCATCCCGCGGCTGCGGTCGCGAAGCCCGACACGTTCCTCAACGAGCGCATGACCACGCCGCGCCGCGGGACGACCGAGGTCCTCCACCAGCGATCGATCACGCTCGGTACGAGCCCCGGACGCGTCCTCATCATGAAGCGCAACATCTCGGGCACGCCGCTCCGCGTCTACTCGCGTCTCGATCTTGGTCGGGCGCCGGCTCGACTCCCTGATCGTCTCGACGTTCGACGCCGGCGGCGTCGGCGAGGACGCGGTCAAGCGGTTCATGGACTCGTTCACGTTGACCACCAAAAGCATTGACCCGGTCACGCGGGCGCGTTCTGGCGCTGATCTCTGGTAAACATCAGCGCGTGCTGCAGAGGATCCGCCACTCCTTCGAGCACCTGGACACGCTCTGGCTCGCGTGCGCGGCCGTGATCCTCGCGTGGATCTTCTACCGGCAGACCTTCACCGCGAGCCGCCTCATCGACGGCGTCCGCTACTTCTGGCTCGACGACGACATGATGATCTCGATGCGCTACGCGAGGAACCTCGCGGAGGGCAACGGCCTCGTTTGGACGGCCGGCGGCGACCGTGTCGAGGGCTACTCGAACTTCCTCTGGACGATGGTCATGGCGGCGGTCCACGTCTTCCGCCCGCCGTCGAACCTCGCCGCGATCCCAGTTCGTGCGATCGGCTACCTGTGCACAGTAGGGACGTTCGCCTTTGCGATTCGCCTGCTGCGGGTGTTCGTTCCACGCGGCGTCATTCCCGCGGTCGTCATGCTCGCGTGCATAGTCCTCTGCCCGGACGTCATCCACTGGGCGGCGTGGGGCTTCGAGAACGCGCTGCTCGGGTTCCTCCTCCTCGTCTTCCTGGTGAGGCTCTTCGAACGGCGCGGTGACGATCGGATCGCCTACCTCGCGCTGGCGCTCATCCCGATCACGCGTGCCGACGGCATCTACCTCTTTGCGGCGGCTGCGGCGATCGCGCTGCTGCTCTCGAAGAACCGCCGGGGCACGATCGCCTGGCTCGCGCTGGCGCTCGTCCCCTTCGCCGCGCACCTGACGTTCCGGCTCTCCTACTACGGCGAATGGCTGCCGAACACGTACTACCTCAAGGTCTATGGCCTCACCGACAGGCACCGTCGCGGGTTCGAGTACGCGAGGGGCTTCACGCAGGTGTACGGCGTGCTCCTCGCCGTCTCGATCGCCGCGGGGCTCGCGATCGCGCGCCGCGATCGGCGCGGCCTGGCGGTGCTGGTGCTGGGGTTCGCGACCCTCGGCTACGTCACGATGGTCGGGAATGACATGTTCTTCGGCTATCGCTTCTTCTCCCATCTCCTGCCGGTGCTCTTCGCGTTCGCGGGCGCGGGCATCGCGATCCTCGGACGCGGGCTGGTCGGCAGGCTGGGGATCGCGGCGGTGCTGCTCATCGTGAGCGTGCCGCCGCTGCCGAAGCTCTTCCAGCCCCTCCTCCTCCCCGACACGAACGGCGATCAGCAGAAGCAGATCCAGGTCGCCGCCCTCATCAACAAGAACGCGCTGCCGGAGAGCTCTATCGCGGTCGCGTGCGCCGGCCTGGTTCCGTACATGACGGGCAGGCCCGCACTCGACATCCTCGGCAAGAGCGACAAGCACATCGCGCGCCTCGATCCATTTCCGGGATCG
>JBDTLY010000483.1:0-2616 GCA_039934535.1 Casimicrobiaceae bacterium
CGACAGCTCGACGAACTGCGAGCCGTTGTGGTTCTCCGGCGAGAAGCGCACGGAGAAGCCGCCGATTTCGAAGTTCGACATCGATTCCATGCCGGCGACGAATTTCTCGCGCGTCGGATCCTTGCCGGCGCGACGCAGGCCCTCGACCAGCACTTTCGCGGCGATGAACCCTTCGAGGCTCGAGAAATTCACGTCGACGTTGTTGCCCGCGCGCTTCACGAGGTCCAGGTATTCCTTGACGATCGGCGTCAGCGGGCTCCACGGAAACGGCACCACCTGCGACACCATCACCCCGTGGCCGTCCTTGCCGAGCGCCTCGGCGAGCGCCTTGCTGCCGACGAAGGAAACGTTGAAGAACTGCGAGATGCTGCCGGCCTTCTGCATCTGGCGCACGAACTCCGTGACCGAGGTGTAGGCGCTGACCATCACCGTCGCTTCGGGCTGCGCCGCGTTGATCGTCTTGACGGCCTCGGCGACATTGGTCGTGTTGCGCTCGACCGTCCCGGTCGCCGCGATCTGCATGTTTCGCCGCGCGAGCGCGCGCTTGACGCCTTCGAGTCCGGCCTGGCCGTACGCGTCGTTCTGGTAGAACACCGCAAAGCGCTTGACGCCCGTTCGGGCCAGGTGCTCGACGATCTTTTCTGTCTCGTCGAAGTAGCTCGCCCGCACGTTGAAGATGTAGCGGTTGAACGGCGCGCGCAGCAGCTCCGCGCCGGTGAACGGCGCGACGAACGGCACGCGGGCTTCCGTGAAGATCGGCAGCGACGCCTGGCTGGTCGGCGTGCCGACGTAGGCGAAGAGCAGGAAGACGCGGTCTTCCTCGATCAGCTTTTTCGTGTTCTCCGCGGCCAGCTTCGACTCGTACTTGTCGTCGCGCGACTTGAATTCGATACGGCGGCCGTTGACGCCGCCTTGTGCGTTGATGTAGTCGAACCAGAGCTTGGCGCCGTCGCGCATCTGGATCCCGAGCTGCGCCGCCGGGCCCGAAAGCGCCGCGGATTGCCCGATCAGGATCGCCGAAGGCGTGATCCCGTCCTGCGCCAGCGCGCCCGTGGCGGGCACGCCAATGGCGCCGGCGGCGATGAAGAGGGCGAAAATTCGCTTCATTGTGTCTTTCGTGGCGCGGCAGTCGGTTCGGCGTCCGGCGCACGCGCAGGGTAACGCCAACGCGCCCCGCAGGCAATCCGGGAGCTTCGGCCGCGCCGCACGCCTAAACCTTCGCTTCCAGGCGCGCGCGGAGCTCGCCCGGCCGCAGCGAGTCATAGACCTCGAACGGCTGGTGGATCCAGGGATCGTCCGGCAGGTAGTCGACGTAGTAGTCCGGCTTGAACACGGAACAGGCTTTCCACCACAGCACCGCCGTCTTGAGCGCGGTGATGTGCGGGAAGCGCTTCGGCAGCTCGGCGTACACGGCCGCGAGCGTGTGGCCGGAATCGACCATGTCGTCGACCAGCAGCACCTTTTCCCCCAGGCGCGGCTTCGTCATCGTCATGTGCTCGGCGATGACGAGCTCGCCGCGTATCGTCCCGCCCTCGGCCGAATAGGAATGCGTCGACAAGACGGCGAGCGGCTGCTCGAATATGCGCGACAGGACGTCGCCTACGCGCAGGCCGCCGCGCGCGAGGCAGATGATCTGGTCGAAGTGAAATCCGGATTCATGCACGTTGAGCGCAAGGCGCTCGACATGGCGGTTGTACTCGTTCCAGCTGACATGCAGGTTCGACATGCGATGTCCCCCGGCGTCGCGTGACTCAGTGGAAAGGATGATGCATCAGGATGGTCTCGGACCGGTCCGGCCCCGTCGACACCATCGCGATCGGCACGCCGGTCAGCGCTTCGACCCGGCGCAGGTACGCGCGCGCATTCGCCGGCAGCTCGTCGAACGATTTCACCCCGACGGTGCTCTCCTGCCAGCCCGGGAGCGTTTCGTACACCGGCATGCATTCGGCGACGGCGTCCGCGCCCGAGGGCAGCAGCGCGAGGGACTGCCCGTGCACCGTGTAGCTCGTGCACAGGAGGATCTCGGGAAGCCCGTCGAGCACGTCGAGCTTGGTGATGCAGGTGCCCGTGACGCCGTTGAGCGCGAACGAGCGCTTGAGCGCCGGGATATCGAGCCAGCCGCAGCGTCGCGGGCGGCCGGTGACGGAGCCGAATTCGTTGCCGCGCTGCGCAAGCCGCGCGCCGGTGTCGTCGGTGAGCTCGGTCGGGAAGGGGCCGGAGCCGACGCGCGTCGCGTAGGCCTTCACGATGCCGAGCACGTAGTCGAGGAACTGGGGACCTACGCCCGCCCCGGGCGCCGCGGCGCCCGCGAGGCAATTGGAAGACGTCACGTACGGATACGTGCCATGGTCGATGTCGAGCAGCGCGCCCTGCGCACCCTCGAACAGCAGCGAGTCGCCGCGCGCGCTCGCATCCTGCAGCAGTGCGGCGACGTCGGCCACCATGGGGCGCAGCGCGCCCGCCAGCGCCAGCGTGTCGTCGCGCGTCTTGGCGAACGGCACGGGCTCGGCGTGAAAGTACTGGACGAGCACGAAGTTGTGGAAGTCGAGCAGCTCCTCGAGCTTCGCGGCGAACCGGTCGGGATAGAACAGATCCTGGAGCCTGATCGCGCGGCGC
>JBDTLY010000484.1:0-2610 GCA_039934535.1 Casimicrobiaceae bacterium
CGGCGTGCACGGTGGCCGCAACGGACAGTGCGCCGAGCGCAGTGCAGAGGGCAAAGGCAAGAGGGGCGAGCGGTCGATTCGTCATGGGCGTTCCGTCATTCATGCAATTCACGTTTCCTGGCGCGCGAAATCTCAATAGCGCTTCATCGTCGGGTCGACATCGGCCGCCCATTCCTCGACCCCGCCGCGGAGGTTGTGGACGTCGCCGAAGCCGCTCTGCAGCAGCATCGCCGCCGCGTGCCGGCTGCGGTTGCCGTGGTGGCACACGATCACCAGCGGCCGGTCGCCGGGCACCGCGGCGCTCCGCGCGGCGAGCTCCCCCAGCGGAATCAGGACCGAACCCTCGATGCGGCAGTAGTCGAATTCCCACGGCTCGCGCACGTCGATCAGCACGGGCGGCGTCCGCGTCGTGTCGGCCAGCCAGCGCTCGAGTTCGGCAGGCCCGAGTTCCGGAATCAAAACCTGAACCGGGACGGGGCCGCGGCGTTCCGCAGCGGCGCGATCACGGTTTCGAAGAGGTCCTGCTCGGTCACCGAACCCGGGGCCACCCAGCGCACCATCCTCGCCGTCATGGCCGGCGCTTCCCCCACCACCGCGAAGACGCGCCCACCCGGCTTCAGCTGCGCCACCATCGAGTCGGGAAGGATCGGCGTCGAGCCGGTCAGCACAATGGCATCGTAGGACAGCGTTCCCCACCCGCGCGCGGCGTCGCCCACGACGAGCTCGAGCGCCGTCAGTCCCGCTCGGGTGAGCCGATCCTTCGCCTCGGCCGCCAGCCCGGCGTCGATTTCGACGCTGGTCACGCGCGCATTCCTGCTCGCCATCAGCGCCGTGAGGTAACCGCTGCCCGTCCCGATCTCCAGGACGCTCTCGCCCGGCATCAGCTTCAGTTCCTGGACGACGCGGGCTTCCATTTTCGGTGTCCACATCCGCTCGCCGCCCGGCATCGGAATCTCGAGGTCCGCGAACGCCAGCATCCGGTAGGCCGCCGGGACGAACTCCTCGCGCCGGACGGTGAACAGCAGGTCGAGGATCTCCGGATCCAGCACCTCCCAGGTGCGGATCTGCTGCTCGACCATGTTGAATCGTGCCTGTTCGGTGTCCATGCGGGGTCGTCGTCGAGTCAAATCCGACAAATGACCGACGGTCATTTATTATGCTTACCATCATTATCGCATGTCAACTGGACGCGTTTCCGCGTCAGTCGGCAGGCCCGTGCGCCGCTTCGGGCAGGACGGCCGCCAAGCGGGCCGCACGCGCAGCGCGCCGCGCCTTTCGCCACTCGGCAAAGCGGTCGAGGTACGTGTAGAGCACCGGGACCACGACCAGGGTGAGCAACGTGGAAGTGATCACGCCGCCGATGATCGCGCGGCCCATCGGCGCCTGCGTTTCGCCGCCCTCGCCTATGCCGAGCGCCAGCGGCGTCATCCCGCCGATCATCGCCGCGGTCGTCATCAGGATCGGCCGCAGCCGCACCTGCCCCGCCTGCAGCAGCGAATCGTGCAGGCTTGCGCCGGCGCGCCGCGCGCGATTCGCGAAATCGACGAGCAGGATCGCGTTCTTGGTAACGAGGCCCATCAGCATCACGAAACCAATCATCGAGAACAGGTTGAGGGTCGTGCCGGTCATGAGCAGCGCGAGGAACACCCCGATCAGCGTGAACGGCAGCGACGCCATGATCGCGACCGGCTGCGTGAAGCTCGCGAACTGCGACGCGAGGATCAGGTAGATGAAGATGATCGCGAGGCCGGCCGCGGCCAGCAGCGCCATGAACGATTCCTGCATGTCCTTGGCCTGCCCGCCGACGTCGAAGCGGTACCCCGGCGGGAGCACCGTGTCGTCCATGATTTTCTTCACGTCCGAGTTGATGTCGCCGGACGGGCGTCCTTCGGCGTTCGCGTACAGCGCGACGCGCCGCTGCAGCTCCTGCCGCTTGATGATCTGCGGACTCGTCGTCTCGACGATTTCGGCGACCTGGCGCAGCGGCACCATGCGCGCCTCGCCGTCAGGCCCGCGCTTTCCGGTCGTGAGGTAGAGGTTGGAGAGGTCCGCGGCGAGCCGGCGGGAATCGCGCGGCAGCTGGACGTTGACCTCGTAGTTCTGGCCGTCGGGGCCGAGCCAGTAGCTCACCGTGTCGCCGGCGAGCAGCGGGCGCACCGTCGAGCCGACCTGCTGCACCGAGATCCCCAGATCCGCCGCCGCGTCGTTGTTGAGCCGGATCGCCAGCGCCGGGGCGGCGGCCTTTTCCGAGATTTCGAGATCCGCGATCCCCTTCACCTTGGCGACCTTGTCGGCGAATTCGCCGATCAGCTGCGTCATCGTCGCGGGATCGGGCCCAAGAAGGTTGACCCACACCGCGCCGCCGAAGCCGATGCTGAGTGCGATGCCGGGAATCGGCTGCAACTCCGCCCGGATCGCCTTCTCGAGGTCCTTCTGCGACCGTGAGCGCCGGTCGCGGTCCACGAGCTTCAGGTTGACGCGCGCATAGTTGCGTCCTTCCTCGGTACCGATCGTGGTCATCGTCAGCGCGACTTCCGGAATCGGCTTCAGCGCCGCCTCGACCTGCCGCACCTTGCTGTCGGTGTAGTCGAGGCTCGAGCCGACCGGCGT
>JBDTLY010000485.1:0-2607 GCA_039934535.1 Casimicrobiaceae bacterium
GTTCGCGGCCGGCAAGTCGGCAGCGCCGCTCGCCGCCGGGAATGCGGTCATCGTGAAGCCGCCTGATCAGGCGCCGCTGTCCGCGCTGCGGCTCGCGGAGCTGCTCGACGGCCTGCTGCCGCCCGGCGTGTTCAACGTCGTGCCGGGTGATCGGGCCACGGGCGCGGCATTGGCGTCGCACAAGGGTGTGGCGATGGTCGCCATCATCGGCAGCGTCGCGGCGGGTCGAGCGGTGATGCGCGCGGCAAGCGACACCGTAAAACCGGTGCTGCTCGAGCTCGGCGGCAAGAACGCGCTGATCGCCTACCCCGACGCGGACCCGGACGAAGTCGCGGCGGCGGCGCTCGGCGGGATGAACTTCACCTGGTGCGGGCAATCGTGCGGTTCGACCAGCCGCGCGTTCGTGCATGCCTCGATCCACGATGCCGTCCTCGAGCGGATCAAGGTGAGGATCGGCGCGTTCGTGCCGGGCCTGCCGACGGATAGCGGGACAACGATGGGTGCGATCGTCAGCCGCGTGCAGATGGAGCGCGTGGTCGACTACATCGCGTCGGCCAGGCAGGAAGGCGCGCGCCTGCTGTGCGGCGGCGGCCGGCCGGCGGATCCGAAACTCGCCCACGGGTTCTTCGTCGAACCCACCGTCTTTGTCGACGTCACGCCGGCGATGCGAATTGCGCGCGAGGAAATCTTCGGGCCTGTACTGGCGGTTTTGAAGTGGTCGGACGAGACCCGGATGCTGGACGACGTCAACGCGGTCGACTACGGCCTCACCTGCTCGATCTGGACCAACGATCTCGACACGGCCCACCGGACCGCGGCGGCCGTTCAGGCGGGCTACATCTGGATCAACGAAGTCGGCAAGCATTTCCTCGGCGCACCGTTCGGCGGCGTCAAGCAGTCGGGTTTCGGCCGCGAGGAGTGCCTGGAAGAGATGCTTCGCTTTACGCAGGAAAAGAACATCCACGTGAAGCTGCGGCGGCGGTGATGTCGCCCCGCGCGGGGCGCATGCGTACAATTGGCGCCAGCCCGGGTGGTGAAACTGGTAGACACAAGGCACTTAAAATGCCTCGGCCGCAAGGCCATGCTGGTTCGATTCCGGCCCCGGGCACCCCACGCGGTTTCGACGGCACTGCCTCCGTCCGTCGCGCTTCGCCGCTCGACTGTCGGCCCATTCTACAAGATAATGGTGCGTCGCTTACCCTTTGGCGACAATGGCGGCAACGCGACCGCCGCACCCTGGACACTGATTGCACCGGCTACGTACATGACTTCCATCTATCGCCCAAAGATCGGCTCGGTGACCGGGAGCAAACCTCATATTTCCGACACCCAATTGCGTGTCGTCATCGCGCACAACGAATCTGGGAAGCGCAATCGCAGCAAGGCCGAGCCCAACAATATGGCGTTGCCGCGGACTTTGGAGTGGGCATTCAACCTGCCGCGTGACGTTCAGCCGCGGGAGTTGATACGCTCGTTCGGGCGGGTCGCCAATCTGCTGGCTTCGAACTGGGACGACGCGGGGGCTACCGTTGCTTGCCTCCATCAATTGCTCACTGACACCCGCCAAGGATGCCGCCGCGGATTTCCGCCCAACGTGGTGGACGAGTTGCTGGCGCTGCAGACCTACTACGCGCTTTACCGGAAGTAGATCGTCCGCGACCTCGATTCCGCCCCCGGGCACTCAGCCTTTGTAGCCCATCTGCCGCGGCAACCACAGCACCGTCTCCGGCACGAGGGTGATGACCGCCAGGACGACGATCGCCATCAGGATGAACGGAAACGCCTCCCGCACGATGGCCATCAAAGGTTGCTTCGTCATGTTCGCGACGACGAAGAGCAGCAAGCCGAAGGGCGGCGTGAGAAGGCCGATCATGATGTTGACGACCACCAGCACGCCAAAGTGCACGCCATCGATGCCAAGCGCCTTGGCCGTCGGGATGAGAATGGGAACGATGACCAGCAAAATCGTGGAGCCCTCGAGCAGGCACCCGAGCACGAGCATGATGGCATTGACCAGCAGCAAATAGCCCAAGGCGGTCAGGTGATACCCGCCGATGAAGGCCTGGACCGACAGCGGCACCTTCTCGATCGTCACGACGTAGTTGAACGCCAGGGCGCCTGCGATCAGCATGCCGACCGATGTCGTCGACTTGGCGCTCGACAACAGAACGCCATAGAGTTGCTTCCACGTCAGCGCCCGATAGATAAGCCATGAGGCCAGCAGCGCATACGCGGCTGCAGCGGCGGCGCCTTCGGTCGGGGTCATGACGCCGCCGTAGATGCCGAAGAGGAGCACAACCGGCAGCATCAGCGCGGGAAACGCCTCGAGCGTGATCTTAGGGATCTCGCGCAGCGGCACCGCCGGCTCCACCGGATAGTTCCTGCGCCGCGCGATGATTGAATTGGTGATCATGAATGCGACGCCGAGCAGCAGCCCGGGTATCACGCCGCCCAGAAAGAGATAGCCGATCGACGTGTCCGACACCAGCGCGTAGATGACCATCGGGATCGACGGCGGGATGATCGGCCCGATGATGGCGGCGGACGCCGTGATCGCTCCCGCGTAGGCGACCGGGTAGTTGCCGCCCTTGGTCATCATGCCGATGA
>JBDTLY010000486.1:0-2606 GCA_039934535.1 Casimicrobiaceae bacterium
TCGTTCGGCCCGACGAAGATCGAGTCGATGCCGTCGATCGCCGCGATCGCTTCGAGCCGCGCCAGCGCGGTAAGCGTCTCGATCTGGACGATCACGCAGATTTCATTCGCCGCGACTTTCAGGTAATTCGGAATCGTGCCGAAGCGGCTGCCGCGATGCGTGCCGGCCACGCCGCGCACGCCGGCCGGCGGATAGCGCGTCGAGGCGACCGCGCGCTTCGCCTCGTCCTCGTTCTGCACAAAGGGAAAGAGCAGTGTCTGTGCGCCGGCGTCGAGCATCCGCTTCGTCATCACCATGTCGTTCCAGGGCGGGCGCACGACGGCCGCCGCGGGCGTGCCCGCCACCGCGCGCAGGATCTCGGTCATCTGCGGCACGTCGATCGGCGTGTGCTCGGTGTCCACGACCAGGAAATCGAAGCCCGCACTGCCGAGCGCCTCGGCGGTTGCCGGCGAGCCGCTTGAAAGCCACGTGCCGACCGGCGGCTTGCCCGAGGCGATCGCGCGCTTGAATTGATTGACAGGCAGGTCCATGGTTTCCTCTGGGCGGCGTTATTCGGGGGCGGCGAGGCGTGCGATTCTACGCTCGCCCCACCTTCAAGTCATCTATGTGATTTGGATCAAATGCATGACATCGGTTCGGGTAGAATCGGCTGCGGAGGAGCATGGACCGATGACTGCGAGCGCCGATCGAGCGCGCTATCCCGATCTCGCGGGACGAACGGTGTTCGTTTCCGGCGGCGGTTCCGGAATCGGGGAAGCCTTCGTGCGCTGTTTTGCCGCGCAGGCCTGCCGCGTCGCCTTCATCGACATCGCCGACGCGCCGTCGCAAGCGCTCGCGGCGGAACTCGGCACCGCCGTCCGTTATTGGCGCTGTGACGTCCGCGACATCGAGGCGCTGCGCACTTCCATCGCGGCGGCGCGCGACGCGTTCGGCCCCGTGCGCGTGCTGATCAACAACGCCGCGCGCGACGACCGCCACGCGCTCGAGGACGTGACGCCCGCCTACTGGGACGAGAATCTCGCCGTCAACCTGCGCCATCACCTCTTCGCCGCGCAGGCGGTCGCGCCGCAGATGGAGGGAGCGGGCGGCGGCTCGATCATCAATCTCGGTTCGATTTCCTGGATGCGCGGCCGGCCGGCGATGGTTGCCTACACGACGTCGAAAGCAGCGGTCTCCGGCATGACCCGCGTGCTCGCGCGCGAACTCGGCGAGCGCAGGATTCGCGTCAACGCCATCGTTCCCGGCGCCGTCCACACCGCGCGCCAGGAGGCGCTGTGGGACACGCCGGAGGGGATACACGAGTTTCTCGACCAGCAGTGCCTCAAGTTCCGGCTGTCCGCGGACGATATCGCGCGCACGGCGCTGTTCCTCGCGTCCGACGAGGCGCGCGGCATCACCGGCCAGAATCTGATCGTCGACGCGGGGCTCGCGCAGACCAGCGCGGGGCAGTGATCACGGTCCTCAGCGGCGGAGTGAACGGCTGACCGCTCGCATGCGCCGCGTACTCGCCACCGCCGAATTCCGGGCGGGCTTCGTCGAAATGCTGCCGGCTTGCCTCGGCCTCATTCCGTTCGGGCTCGTCTGCGGCGTCGGCGCCGCGGCAGCGGGCGCGGATCTTTTGGGCGCGCTCGGCATGAGCGCGATCATTTTTTCCGGCGCCGCGCAGATTCTCGCGTCCCAGCTGCTCGCGGCCGGCGCGCCGGTCGCCGTGGTCATCCTGACCTGCGCCGTCCTCGGCTTGCGCTTCCTGATGTATAGCGCGGCGATGGCGCCGTTTCTCAAGACGCTGTCCGCGCCGTGGCAGCGCGCCGTCTCGTTCCTGCTGACGGATCAGGTGTTCGCGGCCTCCATCCGCAAGTTCGACGCGCACGGCGACCCGCGCGCGGCCGCGCTACACTTCCTCGGCGGCGGCATGGCGCTGTGGACGACGTGGCAGGTCGACAATGTGGCGGGCTTCTTTGCCGGCAATTTCATTCCGGCGGCGTGGTCGCTCGAGTTCACCGTTCCCCTTTGCTTCATCGCGCTCCTGGCGCCGGCGTTGCGCGGCGCGCCGCCGATCGTCGCCGCGGTGACGGCGGGCGTTGCGGTCATCGCGCTCGCCGGGCTCCCGATGCGCCTCAACCTCGTCGTCGCCGGCATCGTCGGCATCGTTGCCGGCACCGCGGCCGAACTCCTGAGGGAGCGATGGAAGGCGCGCTGAAGCTGTGGCTCGTCATCCTCGCCGTGGGCGCGATCAACTACGCGTCGCGGCTGTCGTTCATTGCGTTTTTCGCTAGGCGATCGATGCCGCCGCTCCTCGCCCGCGCGCTCAAGTACGTGCCGGCGGCAATGCTGACGGCGCTGATCGTTCCGATGATCGTCGCGCCGCCCGGGGGCATGGAGGCGATCAATCCGCGCATCCCGGCAGCGATCATCGCGGGCGCTGTCGCATGGTGGACACGCAGCACGCTGAAAACAATGTTCGCCGGCATGGCAGCGTTGTGGCTGCTGCAAGCGGTGCTTTCGCGTTTCAGCTAACATTCCGAGTCCCGATTGCGGAGCTCCCATGCGTTTCGAAGGCACCGACACCTACATCGCCACCCCCGACCTCATGCTCGCGGTCAACG
>JBDTLY010000487.1:0-2605 GCA_039934535.1 Casimicrobiaceae bacterium
GCCGAACCCTGAATTCGACGTGCTGATCGCCGGTGCCGGCCTCGTTGGCCAGGCGCTGGCGCCCGCGCTCGCGAACTGCGGGCTTGCGGTCGCGCTCGCCGATCGCGCCGCGGTCACCGCCCCGGAACCCCCTACGGCCGACGGCGACTGGGATCCGCGCGTCTACGCGATCAGCCCGGGCAGCGCGGCGCTGCTGCGCGCGCTGGGGGCCTGGCAGTCGCTGCCGGCCGACCGCATCACGCCGATCGAGACAATGCGCGTCGAGGGCGACGACGGCGCCGTGCTCAATTTCAGCGCCTACGAGGTTGGCGAACGCGCGCTCGCGTGGATCGTCGAGGAACGCGCGCTGCGCGAGGCGCTCGTCCCGCTCGTGCGCACGGCCGGGGTCGTGACGCATGCGCCGCGCGGAATCGCGTCGATCGGTTGGACCGCCGACATGGGCGAAGTGCGGTTCGACGACGGCGGGAGCGTCACGGCCCGGCTCATCGTCGGCGCCGACGGCGTGCGGTCCCGTGTGCGCGAGGCGGCCGGGATCGCCGCGTTGCCGAAACCCTACGGGCAGACGGCAGTGGTCGCCAACTTCGCCTGCGAACGCGCGCACCACGGCCGCGCGCACCAATGGTTCCGCGACGACGGCGGCATCCTCGCGTGGCTGCCGCTGGCGGGGCGCCGCGTCTCGATGGTCTGGTCGGCGCCGGAACCCCTGGCCCAGGAATTGCTCACGCTCGATGCATCGACGCTGGCGCTACGCGTTGCGGCAGCGGGCGCCAATGCGCTCGGTCATTTCACGTGCATCACGCCGGCCGCGGCGTTCCCGCTTTCGTTCCTGAAGCTGCCGATGGTCGTCGCGCATCGCGTGGCGCTCGTCGGCGATGCCGCGCACGGGGTCCATCCGCTCGCGGGCCAGGGGGTCAACCTGGGATTCGGTGACGTCGAGGCGCTCGCGGCCGTGCTGCGTAACCGCGGCCCGGTCGCGGATGCCGGGGCGCCGCTGCTGCTCGAGCGTTATGCGCGCCTGCGCGCGGGCCCCGTCCATGCCATGCAGACGGTGACCGATGCGCTGGCGCACCTTTTCCGGATCCGGGTGCCGTTTGTCCGGTCGGCACGAAACCTGGGGCTCGCTGCAGTCGAGCGCATGCCCACCGCAAGGCGCCTGCTGGCGCAATCCGCGCTGCGATAGCACACTGCTAAAATCGCGGCGAACGAACAATTCTGGAGATGATGATGATGGCAACAATGAACACTCGATCGCGGCCGCTGCTGGCGGCGGTCCTCGTCGCCGCGGGCACGCTGCTCGCGGCGCCGCTGCTGATGGCCCAGGCGCCAGCGGCGCCGTTGACGCCCGAGCTCGCGGCGGTGAAAAAGCTGGTCGAGCAAAAGCTCGCGGGCATGGACATCCGCGGCGTCGCCAAGACACCCTTCGCCGGGCTGTATGAAATCCAGGTCGCCGACCAGCTCATGTACACGGACGCCAAGGCGAACTACCTGCTGACGGGCGCGCTCTACGACGCCAACTCGAAGAAGAACATCACCGAGCTGCGCCAGCGGGAGCTGAACCGGGTCTCGTTCGACAGCCTGCCGCTCGAGCTCGCATTCACGCGGGTCAAGGGCAACGGCGAGCGCAAGCTCGCGATCTTCTCGGATGCCGACTGCCCGTATTGCGCGCGGCTCGAGCAGGAGTTGAAGTCCGTCGACAACGTGACGATCTACACGTTCCTGTTCCCGATCGACCAGCTCCATCCGGATTCCGCGCGCAAGTCGCGGGCCATCTGGTGCTCCCCGGACAAGGCGAAGGCGTGGGACGAGTTCTTCGCGTCCGGCAAGGTGCCCGACAACAAGGGCGATTGCGACAATCCTGTCGCGGCCACGAACGCGCTCGGCTCGAAGCTCCGCGTATCGGCCACGCCCACGCTCGTGTTCGCCGACGGTTCCGTCGTCCCGGGCGCGCTGGCCGGCGCCCAGATGGAGTCGGAAATGGCGCAGGCGGCGACGTTCCTCGCCAAGGCGCCGGCCGCGAAAAAGTAACCCGGCAGTAGAGTAATATTCGCGCGCGGGTGAAAGCCCGCGCTCATCCGCCACGTCCACGGAGCTGCCATGGCCATCATCGATTTCCTCAAGAAACAGTTCGTCGACATCATCGAGTGGACGGACGACTCGCGCGACACGCTTTCGTTCCGCTTTCCCGACGAGGACAAGGAAATCAAGAATGGCGCGCAGCTGATCGTGCGCGAGTCGCAGGCCGCGCAATTCGTCTACCTGGGTCAGTTCGGCGACACGTTCGGCCCCGGCAAGCACGCGCTGACGACCGACAACATCCCGATCCTCACGAACCTCAAGAGCTGGAAGTACGCGCTCGAAAGCCCGTTCAAGGCCGACGTGTACTACGTGGTCACCCGTGTGTTCACCGGCAACAAGTGGGGCACGGCCAATCCGGTGATGATGCGCGATGCCGATTTCGGCGTCGTGCGCCTGCGCGCGTTCGGCATCTACGACTTCCGCGTCGTCGACGTGAAGAAATTCCTGAAGGAAGTGGCGGGCACCGACGACCACTTCCGGCTCGACGAATTCAACGACACGATGCGCTCGCGCCTCGTCAGCGTGTTCA
>JBDTLY010000488.1:0-2605 GCA_039934535.1 Casimicrobiaceae bacterium
CCCAGCTCGTCCTTCGGCAGCGCATGCGCGAACGGCAACTCGTTTTCCCAACGATAGTATTCGCGCATCTTCAGCAGGAACGTGCAAAGCCCGTAGTCGCCGGCGAAGCGCGCATCGGAGATGTCGCAGTTGTGCTGCACCGCGCTCGTGAGCCGGGGGAGATTGCGCATAGCCGTTTCGGATCGATATACTCAGTCTAGCATTGGGCCAATCGCCCCATGGAGCCGCGGAGGGACATCACAATGACCAGCCTGTTGGAAGGAATCGTTGGCGCGGGTGCGCCCCCCGGCAAGGACCCGAAGTTTCCTCACGCGCCGGAGGGCTGGACGGCAGCCGCTGCGCTCGATGCGGCAAGCAAGGAAGGACTGACGCTGGGGAACGAGCATTGGGAGGTGCTTCGTGCATTACAAGAGTACTGCGCGCGACACGAGCCGAACGCCATCCACCTGCGCGAGATGCACGATGCGCTCGACGAAAAATTCCATGGCGCCGGGGGCATCCGTCATCTCTATATGCTCTTTCCCGCCGGGCCGGTGGCGCAGGGCTGTCGCATCGCGGGGCTCCAGGTGCCCCCGGGCGCAATCGACAAGGGCTTCGGCAGCGTCGCTTAGCTGCCGCGTCACTCGGCCTTCCTTGGCCGCGCGCCGCGGGTGACGACACCGGCAGGCCGGCGTCCGCGGCGGCGGCGATGAGCTGCAGAAAGTCGCGGCGGAGCACGGAAGGGGAAGAACGGGTCGAGGATGGAGGATTGGGGATAGAGGGTGCTTTGTCGTTGTGCTCTTGGCATTGGCTGGCGGTCGCCAGTCGTCAGCGTCGAACTGCCGTGGAAGATGCCCGGCGGTGCTTCTCGATCTCGTTCGCGGGGCTCTGCCCGGGGACCATCGGGGCACGCAACGCCGCCGCGAGCGCGACGGTTGCTACGCGCTTTGCACGATCCTTCGTTTCTCCTCGGAATTGCCCGCGGCTCGTTGTCGCGACCAGCAGTGGTAAGCGCTTCGCGAAGTACTGGAGACCTGCGCGAAGCACGACCCGAACGATGGCAATCCGCGCGATCCGCAAAGCCGCGGCCGGCCGTGCCCGCGCGGCACCGGCGTCGTCGGCGCGTACTACGACCTCGATCGCCTGCAGAAGCCGCTGATCCGCCGCGGCGCGCGCGGCCGCGAAGAATGGAAGGCCGTCACGTGGGACGAGGCGTTCACGTACATCGCGGACAAGAAGCAGAAGGTCAAGGCGCAACACGGGCCCGAGTCCGTCGCTATGTTCAACCACGGCATCGGCCAGTTCTTCCTCCAGCATGCGCTGAAGTCCTGGGGCGCGATCAACTTCGCCGGCTCGTCGTTCGCGCAATGCCTCGGGCCGCGCGACGTCGGCTTCGCGCTGACGTTCGGTACGGGGTTGGGCTCCCCCGTGCCCACCGACATCGAGAACACGAACTGCCTCGTGCTGATCGGCGAGCACCTGGGCGAGAACATGCACAACACGCAGGTGCAGGAATTCGCCAAGGCCGTCGAACGGCGCATCCCGATCATCGTCGTCGACCGCGCTTCTCGGTCGGCTTCTCCAGCTACTTCATCCGCGCCGTGGCCTTCGGCGGATCGGCGGCCATTACGCCCGCGCTGCCGAAGACGAGGGAGGACGCAACGAGGATCGCGAGCAACTTGTTCATGAGTCCCTCCCGAATGGCTGGACTGCAAAATCAAAAAGTCACCGCAATTACCACGCACGACGACGTGCGGTGCGCGGCACACGAACGAAATTGCGGCACGCGATGGCGACTGCGACCTGCCGGGTCCATCGAATCGAAACGCGGCGGTCAGGCCGCGCGCGGCCGAAGGCCGGCGAAGCGCGACTCGAGCTTGCCCATGCCCCAGCCCGCGAACGCCAGAAATGCAATGAACGCCAGCGTCCACCACCCGGCGCCGATCCCGGTAATCGTCGGCAGCGTCAACGCGCCCTGGGCGGTGTCGCGGATCCACGCGTCGATGCCAGGGGTGAGTTCCGCGTACGCGAGCACGCCTGCGAGCATGCCGAGCGCAAACGAATAGCCGTCCTTGCGCCCGGTGGCCATGGCGGCCACGGATGTGCCGGGACAGTAGCCGCCGACGATGAAGCCCGCGCCGAACATCAAGCCGCCCAACGCCTGCGCCGCGAGATTGGTCGGCTCGAGATAGAGCTCACCGACATCGAGCAGCCCGGCGGCGGACAGCACGAAGATGCCGGCCATCGCGGTGACGATCGCCGAGAACATGACCTTCACGACCGCCATGTCGTAGAAATAGAAAACCGCCGTCAGCTTGCGCGCGCTGCCGAATCCGGCGCGCTCGAGGCAGAAGCCGAAGCCGAAACCGAGTGCAACCGCGATCGCGAGATCGGCGGCCGTGGAAAATTCGTGGAATGAGCTCAGCGGAAACATCACAGCCACTCCTTCCTTACGAAGTACGCGAGCAGATACGCCGAGACGAACACGGCGAGCATGAACACGAGGCTGCCGACATTGAGGATCGAGCCGCCGGTCAGAGCCTGGCCGCTCGTGCAGCCCTTGGCGATCTTCGCGCCGTACCCGGCCATGACACCACCGACAAATGCGAGCATGAGTCTCTGCCCG
>JBDTLY010000489.1:0-2585 GCA_039934535.1 Casimicrobiaceae bacterium
GCTCGAGATGAGGCCCAGCAGGCCAAGCCCGTTGAAGCCCATCTCGAAGCCGAACAGGCTCAGCATGAAGTCGACGTCGACTGGCTGACCGGTCGCGTCGCCATATTGGACTAGGCATCCGATGCGCCCCCGTGCTTTCCGTCGGCATTCTTTCGCACGCGCACGCGGCTTTTCGCTGCTCGAAGTGCTGGTCGCGTTCGTGATCCTGGCGCTCGTCGGCACGGCGTTGTTCCGCCTGTTTTCCGGCGCGCTCGGCAACGCCTCGGCCGCCGACGACTCGAGCCGCGCCCTGCTCGTCGCCGAGAGCGTCCTCGCCGAGGCCGCGTCGACGCAACCGCTGAAGGAAACGAGCCAGCAAGGCACCGTGGACGACGGCCGCATCGAATGGACGACAAAGGTCGCGCCCTACACGGCGCCGGGCGTCAATCCGGACACGGAGCGCGGTTCCGATTCGCTGCCGCTGCGTCTCTTTCGCGTGACCGCCGAGGTCGCGTTTCCCGCGGCCAACGGCGGCAAGCGGACGCTTGCGCTGGCGACCACGCGCATCGCCGCGAGGGACGCGCGATGAGAGCATCACGCCAAGGCGGCTTCACGCTGATCGAGCTCATCATCGCGCTCGTGCTGCTCGCGCTGATCGCATCGCTGATGTTCGGCTCGCTGTCGATGGCCGCGCGCAGCTGGGACGCCGGCGAGGCGAAGGCGGAAGCGGTCTCGTCGATGCGCCAGGCGCAGTCGTTCCTGCGCGAGCAGATCGAGGCGGAACTTCCGCTGCGGGTGAAGAAGGCGGCGGAGCTGCCGCTGATGTTCGCCGGCGAGCGCGACGAGATTCGCTACGCGGCGGCGCTGCCGCCCCGGGTGCAGGAGGGCGGCGCGTACTTCTTCCGGCTCGCGGTGATGCGCAACGGCGAGAAGTCGCAGCTCGTGCTCGAGCGGACGATTCCCGATCCGGCGGCAACACAGAATCCCGAGTTCAATTCGGCCGACCATACGGTGCTCGCCGACGACATCGCCGAGTTGCATGTGTCGTATTTCGGGCGCGACGCGAATTCGAACGACGTCGACATGCCGACCTGGCGCGACAAGTGGGACGACAAGCAGCGGCTGCCGCTGTTGATGAAGATCGACGTGAAGCCGGTCAATGGGCTGCCGTGGCCGACGCTCGTCGTCGAGCCGCGCCGCGCGCCCGAATCCGCGTGCGCATCCTACGACCCGACGCGCAACCGCTGCGTGGGGGCGGGCTGATGCGCGCCCGTCGCATCGTGCGCCGCATGGAGCAACGCGGCATCGCGCTCATCGCGGTGCTGTGGCTCACGATCCTGCTGACCGTCATCGCGAGCGGGTTCGCCTTCAGCATGCATGGCGAAGCGGTCGCCGCGCGCAACGCACTCTCGCTCGCGCAGGCGCGCGCCGCCGCCGACGGCGCCGTCGAGCGCACGGCGTTCGAGCTCACGCGGCCGCGCAACCTGCCCGAGGTGTGGCAGGCCGACGGCTCGCCGCAGACCTGGGCCGAAGGCGAGGCGAAGCTCACGACCTGGGCGGTCGACGAGGCGTCGCGCATCGACCTCAACACGGCGAGCGATCCGCTGCTGAAAGGGCTTCTGCAGAACGTCGGCGGCCTCGATCCATTCGCGGCCGACAGCGTGCTCGCGGCGATACTCGACTGGCGCGACGTCGATGAACTGAAGCGTCCGAACGGGGCCGAGGAGCCGGACTACCGCGCGGCGGGAAAGACCTACAAGCCCGCGAACGCGCCGTTCGATTCCGTCGGCGAGTTCGCGCGCGTGCTGGGTGTCACGCCCGGACTCGTCGCGCGCATCGCCGACAGCCTGACCGTTTACTCGCGGCAGCCCGGTATCAATCCCGCGACGGCCACGCGCGACGTCCTGCTCGCGATTCCCAACATCACGCCCGACGTCGTCGACGCGTATATCGCGCTCCGCAAGGACGCGCTCGCGGCAAAGCTGCCGCCGCCGCCGCTGCCGCAGGCGCAGGGATTCGCCACCGGCGCATCGTCGGTCTGGCGCATCCACGCCGAAGCGACGATGCCCGATGGTGTAACCTTCGTCCGCGACGCGGTGCTGCGCCCGTCGGTGGATCCCCGGCGACCCGTCATCGCCCTTCTCTGGCAGGAAGGCGCGCGCACGCCGCCGCCCCCGATGCCTGCCACGGACGCGGACGCCCCCATGGCGACCGACAACAAAAATGGCCAACGTCTTCGCTGACCTCAAGCAACGGTTGCGCGATTCCGCGCACCGCATGGGCCTGCCCGCCTTCTGGCGCTGGTGGATGGGCCAGCTCGCGCCGCTGGTGCCGTCGGCGCCGCGCGCGGCGTTCAAGCGCCGGATGCTGCGACCGGTGATCTCGTTCGCGCAGGATGCCGCCACGCTGTGGATGCCGCGCACCATCAACGGCGCGCTTGCCTACGCGGCGGCGGCGCACATCCCGCTCGCCGGCGATGCGGCGGCGGTGCAGCAGGCGGGACGCGCGGTGATCGACACGCTGCCCCGAGTCGCCTACGGCGCGGGGCCGGCGGCCGTCAAGGTCGTCGTCGCGCTGCCACCGGGCCAGGTGCTGCGCAAGCTGAT
>JBDTLY010000490.1:0-2568 GCA_039934535.1 Casimicrobiaceae bacterium
TGTATCTGCTCGCGCGGAGCGGAGTCCGCGCATGACCGCAGCCATGCCCCGTCTCGCGTGCCGCGGACTTGCCGTCGACGTGGCGGGCCGCACGCTGCGCGCCGGCCTCGACCTCGACGTGCGCGCGGGTGAGCGCTGGGCGATCGTCGGGCCGAACGGGGCCGGAAAGACGACGCTCGTCGCGACCCTCGCGGGCTTGCGCGCGCCGGCCGCCGGGATGATTGCGTACGACGGGGTTGCGCTGTCAGAGATGTCACCCCGCGAGCGCGCGTTGAGGCGCGGCTGGCTGCCGCAGGACAGCGTCGATTTCTTTCCGGCGACGGTCCTCGAAACGACCCTTGTCGGACGGCATCCGCACCTGCGGCGATTCGAGTGGGAATCTTCCGCCGATGTCGATCGCGCGCGCGATGCGTTGGCTCGTTTCGGGCTCGCCGGATTCGAGGCGCGCGACGTGCGCACGCTCTCCGGCGGCGAGCGGCGGCGGGTTGGATTGGCGGCGCTCGTCGCGCAGGAGCCCGGATTGATGCTGATGGACGAGCCGTCGTCGCACCTCGATCTCGGTCAGCAGGTAGCGGCCCTCGACGTGCTGTCGGCGCTCGCGCGCGAGCGCGGCACGGCGCTCGTCATGGTGCTGCACGATTTACACCTCGCGCTTCGCTGCGCCGACTACGCGATCGCGCTGGGTGGTGGTCACGGTATGATCGGATACGCCGAAGACGTGCTCACCGCGGATGCGATGTCGGCGCTCTTCGGCCACCGCCTGACGGCGGTCGGCGAGGGAACGACGCGTACGCTGCTGCCGGTCTAGCGTCCCGCATTCGGCGCAACGTCAGACCGCGCCCGGGCTTACTTCGCCTTCACACCTTCCGCAGCGCGGGCCGGCTGCGTCGCGTGCCGCGCATCGGTGAGATGCTGCGTGGCAGTTCCAGTGCTGGCGGCTGCTTGCTTGTCATCGCCGACAGGTGCGCGCGCCTGCATCGCGGTCACGGCGGTGACGATGGCGGCGCCTGCCAGGATCCCCGCGCGGATGATGAGGCGTCGGCCAGTGCCCGCCGTCGCACGGCCCGGGAACGACGAGGCTCCGGACACCGGCGTTGCGTCGAATGCGGAAGGGGAATCGCCGGACGGCGGACCTTCGAGCTCCCGCAGCATCCGCGCGATGCGCGGCGAGACCGTCTTGCGTTGCCGGTTCGGCATCTTGATCTCCGTCTTGTGGGACCGCAATCACAGGCGAATGCAGCCGAAGACCACGGAAAAGTCAGGCCGTGGGGATCAGGCCCCGAGGCGGGTCGCCGGTCAGCGGCGCGGTGCGGCGATCGTCACGCGCAACCCGAAGGGGAATCGCCGAAGGGGGGCCTTCGAGCTCCCGCAGCATCCGCGCGATGCGCGGCGAGACCGTCTTGCGTTGTTCGTTTGGCATCTTGATCTCCGTCTCGTTGGCCCGCGATCTGTCGATCGGGGAATGACCCCATCATCGGCGAACCGGGGACAGCGGCGACACGGACGAATGCGGCCGGAAAATGCAGAAAATTCACGCTCCGCGGAGGCGGCCCCGCGGCACGGCGGCGGTCAGCGGCGCGCGCCCGCGATCGCCACGCACAGGGCGTCGACGCCGTCGAGAAAGCGCGGCCCCGGGCGGTGCAGCAGGTCGGCGTCGACGGCGTACAGGTGATCCTTCGCGACGGCGGGCAGCTCCTTCCAGCGTCGCCAGCCATCGAGCCATCCCGGGCGCGCGCCGCGCTCGGCGCCGGCGATGATCGCCTCCGGCTTCGCCGCGAGCACCGCCTCGACGTCGACCGCCGGCGCCGGCAGCGTCAGCGCCGCGAAGATGTTTTTGCCGCCGCAGACTTCGATGCCCTGGGTGATCAGGTGCCGACCGCCGATCGTGTACAGCGGCGCGTCCCAGATCTCGTAGAACACGCGGACCTTCCGCGCCTCGGCGTTTCGCGCCCGCAGCTGCGCGAGCCTGTCGCGGAAAGCCTTGGACTCGCGCCAGCCCGCCGCGGGATCGCCGGCAAGCGCGCCCATCCGCTCGAGATTGGCCGCGATGCCGTCGATCGTCGCCGGCATCGTCGTGAATACGGGGATGCCGCGCGCGCGCAGCACGTCGACTTGCGCCGGCGCGGTCCACGGCCACGTGACGATCAGATCCGGTTTCAATGTCAGGATTTGTTCAAGGTCGAGCGCTCGCGAGTCGCCCACGCGCGGGATCGCCTTCGCGGCCGCGGGCCAGTCGGAGGTGTCGAGCGTGCCGACGATGCGCGATCCGGCGCCCACCGCGAACAGGAGCTCGGTCGCATGCGGCGCGAGGCTGACGATGCGTTGCGCAGGCGCCGGCAGCTTGATCGTCGACCCGGTGTCGTCGCGCACGATCACCGGCGCCGCGGCGGCCGCCAGGCTGGCGGCGACCAGCGCCAGTGCACACAACCAGCGCGGAAGCGTCCGCGTCATGGCGAGTAGCGAACGCCGCCGAAGACGCCGGCGCCCGCGGTGTTGTAGCCCGCGGCCAGTTCGTAATGCTTGTCGAGGAGGTTGTCGGCCCGCAGGGTCAACGACCAGTGCTTCGTC
>JBDTLY010000491.1:0-2568 GCA_039934535.1 Casimicrobiaceae bacterium
ACGGACCTCACCCAGACGCTCTCGACCGCGGAGACGCAGGCGCTCGACGCGAAGCTGACCGATTGGGAGGCGCGCACGACGAACCAGCTCGCGGTGCTGATCGTGCCGACAACGCTGCCCGAGCCGATCGAGTCCTATGCGCTCCGCGTCGCGGAAAAATGGCAGGTCGGCCGTAAGGGCAAGGACAACGGCGCGCTGTTCGTCGTCGCGAAGAACGACAAGAAGATGCGCATCGAGGTGGGCTACGGCCTCGAGGGCGCAGTGACCGACGTCACCGCGCGCCGGATCATCGCGGAGAATGTCGCCCCGCAGTTCCGTGACGGCAAGTTCGCCGCCGGTATCGACGCCGGCGTGGACCGCATCATCAGCGTCGTCGCGGCCGGCAAGCCGTTGCCGGAGCGTCAGGTGGGCAACGTCAAGGCGCAGAACCGGGGCGGAGGTTTCGACTTCGGCACGATGCTGCTCATCCTGTTCATCGTCGTCCCGCTGGTCGGCTCCGTGCTGCGTTCGATTTTCGGCCGCCTGTTGGGGTCGACCGTGGGCGCCGGCGTCGTTGGCGCGGCGGCATGGTTCGTCGCGGGATCGTTGCTGATTGGAGGCATCGCCGCCGTCGTCGGCTTCATCGTGATGATCTTCGCCGGCGCGGCATCGACCATGACCGGGCGGCGCGGCGGCGGCGTGTTTCTTCCCGGCGGCTTCGGCGGCGGCGGAGGAGGCATTGGCGGCGGCGGATGGTCGGGTGGCGGCGGCGGCTTCGGCGGAGGCGGCGCCTCCGGAGGATGGGATTGACGATGACAAAGGCGTTACACGGTCCGCACCGGTTCGTCCGCCATCTCGCGACCGACAACGGCAGCGCGCGCCGTGCGTTTCCGCCCGCCGCGCTGTCGCGGATCGAGGCGGCGATCGCCGAGGGCGAGCGGCGCCATCGCGGGCAGGTATGCGTCGTCGTCGAGGCGTCGCTTCCGCTCGGACGCGTGCTGAAACGATTGCCGCCGCGCACGCGGGCGCTGGAGGTGTTCGGTGCGATGCGCGTCTGGGACACCGAGGAGAATTGCGGCGTCCTCGTCTATCTGCTGCTCGCCGACCGCGACGTCGAGATCGTCGCCGACCGCGGGATTCACGCGAAAGTCGGCGACAGCGCATGGGAAGGGATCTGCCGCGAGATGGAGGCCGCGTTTCGCGAGCGCCGCTTCGGAGAAGGCGTCGTGGCGGGCATCGCGAAGATCAACGCGCTGCTCGCGGAACACTTCCCGCGCACGGGCGACGCCGGCGCCAACGAGCTGCCCGACCGGCCGGAAATAATCTAGTCGTCCCGATCGTCCTTCGGCGCCCGCCGGTCCATGCCGATGAGATGCAGCGAGTCGCCGCGCGCCTGGTTCGAGCGGTGGCGCCACATCACGAGCACCATCGCGCCCGAGACGAACACGCCGAACATGATGATGGCGACGTTGATGTTGGTTCCCGCGCGCACCATCAGCGCATAGATGCCGACCATGACGAGGATGCCGATGTTCTCGTTGAAGTTCTGGACCGCGATCGAATGGCCCGCGCCCATCAGCACATGGCCGCGATGCTGGAGCAGCGCGTTCATCGGCACCACGAAGAATCCCGCGCAGGCGCCGATGATGATCATCAGAACGGCGGCGACCGGCAGCGACGTGACGAAGATCATCGAGATGACGACGAGTCCCATCGCGGCGCCGATCGGCAACACGTCGACCGCGCGGCGCAGCGTCACGTACTTCGCGGCCGCGATGGCGCCGAGCGCGATCCCGAGGGCCACCACGCCTTGCAGGTACGACGCCTTCGACAGGTCGAAGCCGAGTTGATGGGCGGCCCACGCGAGGACGATGAACTTGAGCGTCGCGCCGGCGCCCCAGAACAGCGTGGTCGTGGCGAGCGAGATCTGGCCCAGCTTGTCGCGCCACAGGAGCGCGTTGCAGTGCGCGAATTCGCGAATCAGGTAGAACGGGTTGCGGTTCACCATCCGGTGGTCGACGCCGGTGTCGGGGATGAATTTGTTGAAGATCGCGGCGATGACGTACAGGCCCATGATGACGCTGATCGCGGCACCCGGCGGCGTATCCACGCCCGTGTCGATCACCGGCAGGTCGAAGCCGAGCAGCATCGCCGCGACCTTCGGCGAGACGAGGACCCCGCCCAGCAGCACGCCGAGGATGATCGAGCCGACGGTCGTGCCTTCGATCCAGCCGTTGGCGATGACGAGCTGCTGCGGGGGCAGGAGTTCGGTGAGGATGCCGTATTTCGCCGGCGAATACGCGGCGGCGCCAAGGCCCACGATTGCGTAGGCGATGAGCGGGTGCACGGTGAACATCATCATGAGGCAGCCGACCACCTTGACGGTATTGGTGATCAGCATGACCTTGCCCTTCGGCATCGAGTCGGCGAACGCGCCGACGAGGGGGGCGAGGATGACGTAGAACACGACAAAGGATTGCTGCAGCGACGGCTGCATCCAGTCGGGCTCATGCATCTCCTGCAGCAGCCGGATGGCGGCGATCAGCAGAGCATTGTCGGCGAGCGAGCTGAAAAACTGCGCCGCCATGA
>JBDTLY010000492.1:0-2568 GCA_039934535.1 Casimicrobiaceae bacterium
GGTTCGCCACGCGGAAGATGTGCGTGTCGACGGCGATGGTCGGCTCGCCGAACGCGACGTTGAGAACGACATTCGCCGTCTTTCGGCCCACGCCCGGCAGCGCTTCGAGCGCCTCGCGTTTCGCGGGCACCTCCCCGCCGTGGTCGCGCAACAGGATCTCCGAGAGCGCGACGATGTTCTTCGCCTTGTTCCGGAAAAGGCCGATCGACTGCACGTACGGGATCAGGCCGTCGACGCCGAGCTGCACGATCGCGGCCGGCGTCCGGGCCACGGGGAAGAGCTTCGCGGTCGCCTTGTTGACGCCCTTGTCGGTGGCCTGCGCCGACAGCACGACGGCGACCAGCAATTCGAAAGGCGAATGGTGCTCGAGCTCGGATTGCGGATGCGGATCCGCGGCGCGCAGCCGCTCGAAGATCGCGCGGCGCTTCTGCGGATTCATCGCGTGCGCGTGCCGGTCGTCGCGCGGCGAGCTCGGGCGCGGGCGAGCGCCGCGGCGACGGCTGCCGATTTCGAGGGCCGGGCAATGCTTTCGACGGGCAAGGGAGCCTTGCGCGCGCCGTCCTTGCTGCGCGCTTCCCGCGCCTTGCGCGCATCGAAACGCTCGCGCGCGGCGAGCGCGTCCGCGGGGCTCCACGCGCGTCCGGCGGGAATCATGTCGATGCAGTCCACGGGGCACGGCGGCAGGCAGAGCTCGCAGCCCGTGCAAAGCGCGGGCAGCACCGCGTGCATGCGCTTGGCGGCACCCACGATCGCGTCGACCGGGCACGCGTCGATGCACAGCGTGCAGCCGATGCACCATGCCTCGTCGATGCGGGCGACGGCGAGCGGCTCGCGTTCGCCGTGCGCACGATCGAGCGGGACGACGGCGCGGCCCGTCAATGCCGCAAGTGCGACGATGACCGTGTCGCCGCCGGGCGGGCAGCGGTTGATCGCGTCGCCGGCCGCGACCGCCTCGGCATAGGGGAGGCAGCCGTCGTAATCGCAGCGCCGGCATTGCGTCTGCGGCAACGCGGCATCGATGGCTCGAACGAGAGCGTCGAAAGGCGAGGCTGCCATGACGGCATTCTAGAGCCTGTTTGCTAGACTGCGGCGCGCACCATTCCCGCTCGGCGCCCGACCCGCCCTTGTCCACCGAAACGCCCGCATTTCCGCCGGCGCCCATCGTCGAGCGGCCCCGTGTTCCCGGCCTGCTGCCGCGTGCCGCGCTGTGGATGCTGCGCGGCGTCGGTTGGCACGTCCGGCTGCTGGAGCCCGTTCCCATGCGGTGCGTGGCGATCTTCTATCCGCACACATCGAATTGGGACACGATCTTCGGCCTGCTCGCCAAGATGGTGATCGGGCTTCGCATCCATTTTGTCGGCAAGGACACGCTGTTTCGCTGGCCGCTGAAGCCATTGCTGGTCTGGTGGGGCGGGATACCGGTCAATCGCCGCGAGCCGCAGGGATTCGCCGGCGAGATCGAGCGCGAGTTCGCGCGGCGCGACGAATTCCTGCTCGCGATGGCGCCCGAGGGTACCCGCAGCCGCACCGAGTACTGGAAATCCGGGTTCTACCGCATCGCACGGGCCGCGGGCGTGCCGCTGGCGCTTGCCTATATCGACTTCCCGGAACGCGAGATCGGCGTCGGCGCCTACGTCGACCTGACCGGCGACGTCGCGGCCGACATGGCGCGGATCCGTGCGTTCTACGCGGACAAGCGGGGCCGCCATCCCGAAAATCAGGGGCCGATTCGCCTGCACGACGAGGACTAGTCGTTTGATCATGCCACTCGCGGAGGAGGGTTCCCGTTTACCGCCTGGATTTGTCGATTCGTCGTCGATGGCTCGCGCCCGATGGCGGCGGCGCCGAGAATGGAAGGCCCAATACCTCGAAGAGCGTCCGACCTCATGACCGCCTCCATCCCGCGTACCTGCTCGAAACAAGGCTCGGGCCCAGGCCCCGTAGCCGGGGGCCACCCGCTCGAGATGTTTCCGGTGTTCCGCCGGATTCCGCGGTCGGTGCCGCGCGACCTCGTCTACACGCTCATCTGGAACCAGATGTTTGCCCTCGTGTTCACGGCGTTCAACGTGGCCGTCGGCTCGGAGCAATCGGTCTTGCGCATGTTCTGGATCATCAGCGTGTTCTCGAATTGCATCGGTTACCTGATCCACTTCACGTTCCTTATCGGCGACCGGCTGCTGCCGGGCATCCACGCGAAAAGCCTCACCGCGCGCGCCGTCTACTACTCGATCATTCCGCTGGCCGGTGTATTTGCGGGCTATTGGCTGGGGGCGATGATCCTGGATTACGAGTCGATGCGGGCGTGGATATTCTCCGCGCGCGGCGCCCTGTCGGTGGCCACGGTTTCGCTCATCATTTCAGGTGTCCTGCTGTCGATCTTCATTCCGCGCGAGCGGGCGGCGCGATTGCAGGCCGACGTGGTGCGCGAACAGGCGCGGGTATCGGTGGCGGAGAAGCAGGCGACGCTCGCGCAGCTGAAGCTGCTCGAAGCGCAGGTCGAGCCGCACTTTCTCTACAACACGCTCGCGAACATCGTCAGCCTGATCGATGCCGATCCGGCGACGGCCA
>JBDTLY010000493.1:0-2563 GCA_039934535.1 Casimicrobiaceae bacterium
CGTCCACGCAGATCGCGCTGGACGTCATCGGCGCGCCCTATCGCATCGTCGAGACGGCCTCGTGGGACACCAACGACGCGTTCGTCGAGCTCCTGAAGGTGAATCCGCTGGGGCAGATCCCCACGCTCGTGCTCGACGACGGCACGGTGCTATCCGAAAGCGCGGCGATCCTGATCCACCTCGGCGGCGCGCACCCGGAGTCCGGGCTGCTCCCGCGCGACGCGTCCGCCCGCGCGCAGGCGGTCGGCGGCCTGGTGTTCATCGCCGCCAACTGCTACGCGGCGATCAGCATCATCGACTACCCCGAGCGCTGGTGCGCCGACGCCGATGCCGACGACGCCCTGAAGGAGCGCATCCGCGCCGGCACGCGCGCGCGGCTGCACAAGCATTGGGAAATGTTCGCCGACCTCTTCCCGGCGAACCCGTATCTCGGCGGCAGGGAATTAGGCGCGCTCGACATCCTCGCCGCCGTCGTGTCGAAGTGGTCCGGGTCGCGCAAGCATCTCGAGAAGGCGCGCCCCGCGTTTTACGCAACGCTGATGCGCATCGAAGCGCATCCGAAGGTCGCGCCGGTCTTCGCCCAGCACTGGCCGGCTTAACTCATTCAAGGAGGCATCATGGCCGTGAAACCGATTCCCGACGGGTACCACAGCGTCACGCCGTATCTCATCCTCAACGACGCCACCGCGGCGCTCGAGTTCTACAAGAAGGCGTTCGGCGCGGTCGAGCTGCTGCGCATGCCGGCGCCCGGCGGCAGGATCGGGCACGCCGAGATCAAGATCGGCGATTCGCCGGTGATGCTCGCCGACGAGAATCCCGAGATGAACGCGCGCAGCGCGCGCACGATCGGCGGCTCGCCGATCTCGCTGATGGTCTACGTCGCGGATGTCGACGCGGTCGTCGCGCAGGCGGTGGCTGCCGGCGGCAAGCTCGTGCGGCCGGTCGCGGACCAGTTCTACGGCGACCGCACCGGCGGCGTCGACGATCCGTTCGGCTACCACTGGTATATCGCCACGCACGTCGAGGACGTCCCACCCGACGAGCTCGAGAAGCGCGCGGCGAAGGCGATGGGCGGCGGCTGACGCCCGCCTTCCTCCATGTCCGCTGCCGCAAGCGCTGCGCTCGTCTCCGTCCTCGCCAATCCCGCGATCTGGCGCGGCGGTGACTGCGCGCCCGAGCCGGCGGCCATGCCGAGCGGCTTTCCGGGGCTCGACGCCGTGTTGCCCGGACGCGGCTGGCCGCCGGCGGCGCTGACCGAGATCGTGCTCGCGCGCGAAGGCATCGGCGAGATCCGCCTCGCGCTCCTCGCGCTCGCGCGCCTGCAGGCCGGCCGTCGCGACGTCGTCTGGATCGCGCCGCCGCACCTGCCGTATGCGCCGGCGCTCGCGGCCGCGGGGCTCGACCTCGCGCGCCTGCTGATCGTGCGCGGCGGCAGCGTCGCCGACGAGCTGTGGGCGTACGAACAGGCGCTGCGCGCGCCCGAATGCGGCGCCGCGTTCGCATGGCTCGGGCCGCACGACGACCGCGTGCTGCGCCGGCTCGCGGTCGCCGCGCGCGAAGGCCGCACCTGGGGCGTGCTGTGGCGGCGTCCCGGCCAGCAGGCGATCGCCTCCGCCGCGCCGCTGCGCCTCGCCCTCGCGCCACAGGAGCGTTGTCTCGCGGTGCGGGTGCTGAAGCGCCGCGGCGGCGGCGTCGCGCAGCCGGTGCTGATCGACATCGACACGCAACGACCCGCGCCGCGCATCGCGCATTGACAGGACCTCACGATGACCACCTCCCCCCTCGCCCACCACTTCCATACGATGGCGTGCAACAACGCCTGGTCGAACCATCGGCTGCTCGCCGCGTGCGCGAAGCTCTCGCAAGACGAGTTCGTCGCCGCGCGCACGAGCTTCTTCCCCTCGATCAAGGCCACGCTCAACCACAACCTGACCGTCGACTGGTATTACGTCGACGCGCTGGAGCGCAGCTTTCGCGGGCAGCCCCCGAACCTCGATTCAGGACGCTTCTATGAACCGGAGGAACCGTTCGACACCTGCGCGGCGCTGTCCGAAGCACAACATGCGGTCGATCGCCGGCTCGTCGCCGTGTGTGCGCCGCTGACCGACGCCGACCTCGTCCAGCCGATCGCCGTGCCGCGGCGCGCGGGCATCATGCAGGAAACCGCGACACGCCTCCTCGCGCATCTCTTCGAGCATCAGATCCATCATCGCGGGCAGGCGCACGCGATGCTCGCGGGAACGAACGTGAAGCCGCCGCAGCTCGACGAATTCTTCTGCGCGAACGAAGCCCACCTGCGCGCGGCGGAGCTCGCGGAAATCGGATTGTCCGAGGCGGCGATCTGGGGAAAGTAGTCCCGCTTTCCCATGCTGTGGGCCTGCCTGCTGCTTCCTTCGCTGCCGCTCGACGTCTTCGCGCGATCGCTGTCGCCCGCGGACGCCGCGCGGCCGTTCGCCGTCGCGACCGGCGGCCATTACCCGCGCATCGTCGCCGTCAACGACGCCGCGCGCGACGCCGCCATCGAGCCGGAGCAACTGGTTTCGGCAGCGCTCGCCCGGGAACC
>JBDTLY010000494.1:0-2554 GCA_039934535.1 Casimicrobiaceae bacterium
ATTTCTTCACCAGTGCGGTGTCGAGGACGAGGTCGGCAGCGGCGGCGGTGGCCATTTGCGCTCCCGATAAGCGGACTTACTCCCGCGAATGAGGCAGATTGTCACCGGACCTGTTACCGGCCGCTTTGACCTGAATTAAACTAGGGTCAGACTCGACTTTCCCTGCACTTTGGTTCCGCAGTTGACCGGCGGCAGGCCGGAAAGTCGAGTCTGACCCTAGTTTTCATCGCCGCTGGATTCCCGCCTCCGCGGGAATGACGACCGATGGATATGCACCTAGACCGTCAGGCAGGCCCGCACGCCGTCGGCGTCCATTTCGGCGCCCTTGCCCGCCTTGATCACCTCGCCGCGCGACAGGACCACGTACCGGTCGGCCAGCGAGCGCGCGAAATCGTAGTACTGCTCGACCAGCAGGATCGCCATTTCGCCTTCGGCGGCGAGGCGCCGGATCGCCCGCTCGATGTCCTTGATGATCGACGGCTGGATGCCCTCGGTCGGCTCGTCGAGCACCAGGAGCTTCGGGCCCATCGCAAGCGCGCGGCCGATCGCGAGCTGCTGCTGCTGGCCGCCGGAAAGATCGCCGCCGCGCCGGTGCAGCATGTCGCGCAGGACCGGGAACATCTCGAAGATGCGCTCGGGTATCGGCGTGCCCGCGGGGCGCGTGGCGAGGCCGAGTTTGAGATTCTCGAGGACCGACAAGCGGGGAAAGATCTCGCGGCCCTGCGGCACGTAGCCGAGGCCGAGCCGCGCGCGCTGGTGCGGCGGCAGCGAGGTGACGTCGGTGCCGTCGAAGCGGATCGAGCCGGAACGCGCGGGAACGAGGCCCGCGAGGCACTTCAGCAGCGTCGTCTTGCCCACGCCGTTGCGTCCGAGGATCGTCGTGACGGCGCCGGAAGGCGCCTCGAACGCGACGTCGCGCAGCGTGTGGCTGCCGCCGTAGTACTGGTTCAGTGCAGATACGGTCAGCATTTTCGTCCGGAATCCGAATGCGCGATGCGGAAATGGAAACGAAGCGACGCTCTTTGCGAGAATGCTCGTCGTTCCCGCGGAGGCGGGAACCCAGCGACTTTCGTCGCATGACACTGGATCCCCGCCGGAGCCTGCCCTCGAATGGGGTAGTCGGGGGCGGGGATGACGGCGCACAGGCTAACGCCCAAGGTAGACCTCGATCACGCGGGGGTCCGCCTGCACGACGTCCATCGGCCCCTCCGCGAGCACGCTTCCCTCGTGCAGCACGGTGACCTTGCGCGCGATCTTCGCGATGAAATCCATGTCGTGCTCGACGACGACGACCGAGTGC
Organism: Casimicrobiaceae bacterium; assembly: GCA_039934535.1. Lineage (GTDB taxonomy): Bacteria > Pseudomonadota > Gammaproteobacteria > Burkholderiales > Casimicrobiaceae > CAIWHR01. Next base: position 1,301 of record JBDTLY010000494.1, read on the forward strand.
CGGCCGGCGAGCGACTGGCAGAGTTCTGCGGTGCGCATCGTCTCGTCGTCGGTCATGCCGGCGACCGGCTCGTCCAGCAGCAGCAGGCGCGGCTCCTGCATCAGCAGCATCCCGATCTCGAGCCACTGCTTCTGCCCATGCGACAGCAGTCCGGCGAGCCTTCCGGCATGTTCCGCGAGCTGGATCTGCCCCAGCGTGTCCGCGATCCGGTCGAGGTCCATGGAGGACAATCGCGCTCGGTAGGTTCCGCGAACCCGCTTGTCGGCCTTCATCGCGAGCTCGAGGTTCTCGAACACGGTGTGCTGCTCGAAGACGGTGGGCTTCTGGAACTTGCGGCCGATGCCCGCGTGCGCGATCTGCGGCTCGGTCAGGAGCGTGAGATCGATCGTCTGGCCGAAGAACGCGGTGCCCGAATCCGGTCGCGTCTTGCCCGTGATCACGTCCATCATGGTCGTCTTGCCCGCGCCGTTGGGACCGATAATGCAGCGCAGTTCGCCATCCTCGATCGTCAGCGACAGGTTGTTAAGCGCCTTGAAGCCGTCGAAGCTCACCGTGATGCCGTCGAGATAGAGGATCGGGCCGTGCGTCGTGTCCACGCCGGCGCCGGCGACACGTATCCCCGACTGGGCGAGGCCCGCCGCGCCGCTGTCGACCGTGTGCAGCGCGCTCATGATGTCCTCCGCCACCGACGCCGGCGGACGAGCCCGATCACACCGGAGGGCAGGAACAGCGTCACGAGGACGAACATCAGGCCGAGGAAGAACAGCCAGAACTCGGGGAACGCCTGCGTGAACCAGCTCTTGGCGCCGTTGACGAGGAACGCGCCGGCGATGGGCCCGATCAGCGTGCCGCGGCCGCCCACGGCCGTCCAGATGGCGATCTCGATCGAATTCGCCGGCGACATTTCACCGGGGTTGATGATCCCGACCTGCGGCACGTAGAGCGCGCCGGCGATGCCGCAGAGCACGGCCGAGAGCGTCCACACGAAGAGCTTGTACCAGAGCGGGTTGTAGCCGATGAACATCGCGCGGCTTTCCGCGTCGCGGATCGCGGTGAGCACGCGCCCGACCTTGGACGTCACGATGTACCGGCACAGCAGCAGCGCGCCGAGGAGCGCGATGCCGGTGGCGATGAACAGCGCGGCCCGGGTCGACGGCGCCGCGATCGGGTAGCCCAGGATCCGCTTGAAGTCGGTGAAGCCGTTGTTGCCGCCGAAGCCCGTGTCGTTGCGGAAGAACAGCAGCATGAACGCGT
>JBDTLY010000495.1:0-2549 GCA_039934535.1 Casimicrobiaceae bacterium
TTACCTGACCGGCGTGCTGCTCGGTCTGGTCCTGCTCGCGACCTATGCGGTGACGGGCCGCGGCTTGGGCGCGACCGGCGCGTTCGGCGCCGTGGCGGCGTGGATTGCCGGTGCGATCTCGCCGGAGCATGCCGCGTCGAACCTTGTTCACGCCAAGTATTGGAATGACGGGATGCCGCTGCAATCGTGGACGCTGTTCCTGCTGATAGGCGCGTTCGTTGGTGCGCTCTTGTCAGGCATTGCCGGACAGCGCGTCAGGTTCACCGTCGAACGCGGTGCGCGCGTGACCGACAACCAACGGATGCTGCTCGCGTTCATCGGCGGTTTCGTCGCCGCGTTCGGCGCAAAGATAGCCAAAGGCTGCACCAGCGGACAGGCGCTGACGGGGGGTTCGATCCTCAATGTCGGCAGCCTCGTGTTCATGCTTGCCGTGTTCGCCTCGGCGTATGCGCTCGCATACTTGGTGAGGAAGGAGTGGCTCTGATGTTTCCGCTTAGCTCATTTCACGAATTCTCGACGGCTGCCAATCTCGGCATTGCGGTCATCCTCGGCTTCGGATTCGGCTTCTGCCTTGAGCGTGCCGGCTTCGGCAGCGCGCGCAAGCTGACCGCGGTCTTCTATCTCTACGACATGGCGGTCGTGAAGGTCATGTTCTCGGCCATCGTCACCGCGATGACCGGCATCTTCGTCCTTTCCGCAGCCGGGCTGCTTGACGTGGGCGAGCTCTACCTCGAGCCGACCAATCTCGCGGCGCAGGCGCTGGGCGGTCTCGTCTTCGGCGCTGGCTTCATCGTCGGTGGCTATTGCCCCGGCACTTGCGTTGCCGCGATGGCGACGGGACGCAAGGATGGCTATTCGTTTGCCCTTGGCATGCTCGCCGGTGTATTCGGCTATGCGGAGTTCACGCCCGGCATCGATACATGGATCCACGACACCGCCCAGGGTGCAATGACGCTCCCCACGCTTACGGGGATCGGCGCCGGTTGGTGGACGCTGGCCTTCATCGGGTTCCTGGCGTTCGCGGCGTGGGGCATGGGCAAGCTCGAGACGCGTTTCTCCAGCCTGCGGCCGCGCGCGGCCTGATTCGCGTTCACCGCGACCGCGCGGCGTTGCCCCGCGGTACCCTAACAAAGAGTAGAATCGCGCCGCGCACCGCTGCGAAAGTGCTTCGTTGGCTGTGACGCTTGCCGGCGCACGAAATCCCGGTGCCGGCATCGATGCATGTCTGTCGCAGAAGCCTGATCCTTCGCGGTTCAGCATTTCCTGGACATTGCAGTCTAACTTTTTTGGAGTTTCCGATGAAAAAATTGCTCGTTGCTGTCGTTGCTTCCACCCTCGTTTTTGGCAGCGCAGGCGTGATGGCTGCCGATCCGCCGAAGGACAAGGCGCCCATGCAAAAGCTGGAAAAGCCGGCCGGCGTCACTGCCGAAGCGTGGGCGAAGATGACCGATGCCGAGAAGCAGAAGGCCGTCGACAGCGCAAAGGCCGCGGCCCCCGCCACACCGCCGAAGAAGGAAAAGAAGGGCGGCTGCTGAGTCACGCTACGCGTCCGCCCGTTCGCGCGCCCGCGGGCCGCGTCGTCCAACGCGCGGCCGTTGGGACCATGCCGCGCCATCCTAATGCCGGCAGGCCGCCGGCGTCGTGCGGGTCGCCCATCTGCAGGCACGCGAGCAGTTCGCGTACATCAAGGCCTGAACGGGCGGGACCGGCGCGCCCCGTCGCGAGCGACGCTAGTTGGGCGTCACCTTGAACTCGCCGTTCTTCTTGACGTCGAGCGCGGCGTAGAGGAACGCGACGTTGTAGCCTGCGTCCTTCAGCTTGTGGTACGCCATCTCCGCACGAATGCCGGTCGAGCAGTGCGTGATGATCCGCTTGTCCTTCGGCACTTCGCCCATCCGGGCCAGCAGTTCTTCGTCCGGAATGAGCATCGCCCCTTTGATCATGCCGGCGTTCGCCTCGTCGGTATTGCGCACGTCGAGGATCAGGACGCCGGGGGGCATCGCGGTTGCGAGCTTCACGAACTCGTCATTCGGAATCGAGCCGGGCCGCGGCTTCGGCACGTACGCCACCTTCGTGGGCAACACGCCGGTCGCGACCGGGTTCTTTGCCGCCTTCCACGCATCGAGGCCGCCGCTTAGCACCGTGACGTTGGGCTGGCCGGACTCCTTGATCACCTGCGCGACCAGCAGCGCCGAGTTGCCGCCGTCACCGTCGTAGACGACGATCGGCGCCTTGAGCTTCGCGGCGGGGAGGTCCGCGACGGTCGCACGCACGGCGGACGGCGGGATCGAGACGGCGCCAGGGATCGCGCCTTCGGCGGCGAGCGCCGCAGGCCGCGCGTCGACGAGCACGCTCGGTATCTGCTTGTCGACGAACGCCTCCTTGTAATGCGGGGCCGCGATCACGCCGATGTTCCTCTCGACCCACTCCGGATAGCCTTCGCGATACACCTTGACGTTGGTGTAGCCGAGCGCCTCCGCCTTGAGCAGCGAGTTCGGGCTCATCATGCAGGTGACGCCCTGGCAGAAGAAGACGATCGCGCGGTTCTT
>JBDTLY010000496.1:0-2540 GCA_039934535.1 Casimicrobiaceae bacterium
ACCAGCATGAACTCCTGCAGGTCGATCTTGTTGTTCGCGTGCGCGCCGCCATTGATCACGTTCATCAGCGGGACGGGAAGCTGCATCTCGCCCGCGCCGCCGAGGTAGCGGTACAGCGGCAGCGACGATTCGTCGGCGGCGGCCTTGGCCACCGCGCACGAGACCGCGAGGATCGCATTGGCGCCAAGCCGCGCCTTGTTTTCGGTGGCGTCGAGCTCGATCATCGTCTTGTCGATGAACGATTGCTCGGTCGCGTCGAGGCCGATGATGGCCTCGCAGATCTCGGTGTTGACGTTTTCCACGGCCTTAAGCACACCCTTGCCGAAATAGCGCGCCGGATCGCCGTCGCGGAGCTCGACCGCCTCCTTCGAGCCGGTGGAAGCGCCGGAAGGCACGGCGGCCCGCCCGGAGATGCCAGATTCGAGGACCACATCTGCCTCGATCGTGGGATTTCCGCGCGAGTCGAGGATTTCGCGGGCGATGACGTCGACGATGGCACTCATGGCGTAGCTCTTTTCGTTGGGTGATTTGTTTTCATGCAACCGACCGCCGGCTGGCATGGATCGGCTCTTCGACAACGGCAACCTTCGACCCGACCGCGATGTTGCCGGAAGACAGGATATCGGCACGCAGGCCCGCTCGATGCACGAAGCGCTTTACGACCTCAGGCGTGGAAAGCCCCGCCGACGCGAGGAGACTGCCCAAGCCGCGGCATGGCTCGCAAAGCTCGACGCCGCGCGCGCGGACGCTGCCGATAGTGAACTCCTTGCCGACGAGCGCGTTCAAGCGGACGCCGCGGGTGACGATGTTCCGACGCGTGCACGAAAGGTCTCCCGGACGGCCAACCTCGGCAAAAAACGCTTCGATCGCCTCCGCCTCGACCAGCGTGATGTTCTGGCCGGGTTCGTCCTTTGCGCCAAAGTACCGGTCGCCCGCGATCCCCGCCTCCGCCGTGACGTTTACACGATCGACCTCCACCTGCTCCTCGCCGGGCTTTGCCGCCAGAAAGATTCGCTCGACACTCATATTCGCTCTCTGGCCAGTCAACCGCGCGCCATCAATTCGGTTTCCGGAAATCCCGCGCGCTTCACCGCCGCGTCGAGATCCTTGAGCGTTTCGAGCAAGGCCTTCATTCGATCCAGCGGCCATGCGTTCGGACCATCCGACAGCGCCTTCGCGGGATCGGGATGCGTCTCCATGAACACGCCGGCAACACCTGCGGCGACCGCGGCGCGCGCCAGCACCGGCACGAATTCACGTTGTCCGCCGCTCGCGTTGCCGAGCCCGCCCGGAAGCTGCACCGAATGGGTTGCGTCGAAGACGACCGGACAGCCCGTGTCGCGCATGATCGCGAGCGAACGCATGTCGGACACGAGGTTGTGATAGCCGAACGACGCCCCGCGTTCGCAGACCAGGATGTTGTCGGCGCCGCTCGCCGCTTTGGCTTTGGCGACGACCTGCTTCATGTCCTCGGGCGCCAGGAACTGGCCCTTCTTGATGTTGACCGGCTTGCCCGCGCGCGCGACTGCCTGGATGAAGTCGGTCTGCCGGCACAGGAACGCGGGCGTCTGCAGCACGTCGACGACGGAGGCCGCGTCCGCGACTTCCGATTCCGTGTGCACGTCGGTCAGCACCGGAACCCCGATCTGGCGCTTCACTTCGGCCAGCACGTGAAGGCCCTCCGCCATCCCCGGACCGCGAAACGATGCGGCGGAGCTGCGATTCGCCTTGTCGTACGACGACTTGAAGATGAAAGGAATGGCGAGCGCCGCACACATTTCCTTCAGACGCCCGGCGACATCGAGCTGCAGTTGCATAGACTCGACCACGCACGGCCCGGCGATGAGAAAGAGCGGGGCTTCGAGAGCCGCGTCGAAACCGCAGAGTTTCATCGGCCGGAGTGCCGTCAGGCGGACGCGACGAGCTTGGCCACGGCCGGCTTCGCGCCCGCTCCGCGCAACCGCTGCTGGTGCAGGAGCGCGGCCTTGATGAAACCGATGAACAGCGGATGGCCGCGGCGCGGGTTCGACGTGAACTCGGGGTGGAACTGGCAGCCGAAAAACCACGGATGCTGCGGCAGCTCGATCATTTCGCACAGGTCGCCGGCGGCATCGCTCTTGGCCCGAGCGCCTACGACGAGGCCGGCGGCTTCGATCCGCGGCAGATAGTGGTTGTTGACCTCGTAACGATGCCGGTGACGCTCGGCCACTGTCTTCGATCCGTAGATGCGGTGCGCGAGCGAACCCGGAACGACGTCGCAGGGCTGCGCGCCGAGACGCATGGTGCCGCCCAGATCGGAGCTTGTCGATCGGGTTTCGATCGAGCCGTCGCGATTCTGCCATTCGGTGATCAGCGCGACCACCGGATGCGGCGTCGCCGGCTCGAACTCAGTACTGTTGGCGTCCGCGAGCCCCGCCTCGTGCCGCGCGAATTCGATCACCGCGAGCTGCATGCCGAGGCAGATGCCAAGGTACGGCACGCCGTTCTCGCGGGCGTAGCGGATCGCCTTGATCTTGCCTTCGACGCCGCGCTTGCCGAAG
>JBDTLY010000497.1:0-2525 GCA_039934535.1 Casimicrobiaceae bacterium
CTGGCGTTGCGTCTTGAAGGCGTTGTCGTCGAACGCATCGCGCGATACGACTTGGACGACATACGTGCCGGCGTTCGTTTCGATGACGCCGCTCGTCTTGCCGGGCTCGAGAGTCGACGCCACCGCCGTGAACTCGTTCGCAGCACCGACGCCGGGGACGCTCTCGTAGTAGTTGAATGGGGCCGGATCGCTGGCCGTCAGGCCGGCGGCCTTGGCGGCGGCATCGAGCGACGCGCCGCCCTTCACTTGCGCCAGGACGCGCTCCATCTGCGCCCGGGCCCGGTCCTTCTTGGCCTGCTCTTGGGCACCGGCACGCGCCTGATCGACGACCTGGTCGAACGGCCGTGGCGCTTTCGGGTTCTTGGCCACGAGTTTGGCGATGAGAATCGCGCCGTCGGTGCCAATGGGGTCGGAGACGTCGCCGGGCTGGGCTGCAAAGGCCCAGTCCACCAGGCGCTTCGCAAAGCCGATGCTGGGCAGAAAACCCATCGCCTCGACGGGCTCGAGTTTCTCGACCGTGGTTCCCAGTTCGAGCGCTGCGGCCGCCAAATCCTTCTTGGCGCGCGGTGCGACTTCGAAGACATGAGTGCGAAGCGCGTCGAGAGTCTCGCCGCTCGCCTTCGGAATGACGACGATCTCGCGCAGGCGCATTTGGGTGCCGGCGGCCGTCGTGCGCACGCTGTCGGCATGCAGGAGCACGTATCCACTCTCGGTGCGCAGCGCTTCGGGTGTCGTTTGCCCGGCGGCGAGCTTCGCGGCCGCCACGCCGAGCGGTCCCGGCAATGAAGCCGGACTCAGCCAACCCAAGTCGCCGCCGCGCGTCGCCGATGCATCGTCGGAATAAATTTCGGCGAGTTGCGCGAACGTTTCGGTGCCGTTCTTCTCGTCGTCGAGCGCCTTCTTGATGTTGTCGGTGGCGTCCGCCTCGTCGTCGGCGCTCGGCTTCTTGGCAACCTTGATGATTTCGAGTGAGACCGTTTCGCCGCGCATGAAACGCTCAGGGTGCTTGTCATAGAACGCGTGCATGTCGGCGTCGGAGGGGGTCCAGCTGCCCAAATCGATGGACTGCCACGCCGTACCGGCATAGCGCACCTTGGTGCGCTGATTGCGCCGGGCGAATTCCTGACGCACCTCGTCTTCGCTGACCTGGGCGCGGGCGCGCACCATCTTCTCGAGTTTCAAGGACGGCAACGCCGAGCGCAGGTACTGTTCGGCGGGCCCCCAGTTGAAATTGGGATCGTTGACCGCGCTCTGAAATGCGGCCTGGTTGAACTGGCCCTGCTCATCGGTGAAGCGCTGGCGAATGAACGACGGCGGGCTCTGCGTCAGCGTCGCGACGATCTCCTCGTCACCGGCCCGCAAATTCAGTTTTTGAGCTTCCTGGCGCACCAGCATTTCGGAGATGAGTCCATCCCAGGCCTGCGCTTCGATGCGGTCGTAGTCGCTGGTCGACAGATCCTCGCGCTGGTACTGGCGCCGGTCCATTTCCACGAGCTGGTTGACGTAACTGCTGTAGGTCTCGTAGGGCACCTTCTCGCCGTTGATCTCGGCAACGTAGGCCTTGTTGCCCTGGCGATTGGAGCGGCCGACCTTGAGGCCGTCGCCCAGGAAGACGAAACCGACCAAGAACGTGATCGCCACGAACCAGAAAATCAGCGTTTTCATCGAACGCATCTGCTGCAGCATGCCGAAGTCTCCTTGTAGGGCCGGAGTCCGTTGCCCTTGGTGCGCGCATGCCTCCAGGGTGCCGAACGGCGCAAACTATCATAGCAGTCGCAGTGCCGCAAGGCGCGCGGTGCCGAACGCACCGTGCCGGTCGGGTTGACGCGCCCCAGCGCCGGTGCTATCGCTCGTCGCCGCCACGACGGCACGGTGCCCGAGCGGCCAGCGACTCGATTTCAGCGTCCGGTTCGCGACCCCGCCTTGGGGGCGGGGCCTCGAGGGGGGGCGGCGGTGCGACGCGGCTCGTTTCCGCAGATTGCGTGGCTCGTCCTGGGTTTCGGCACGGCTTGTGCCGCCGAGGCGCCGGCGCCGCGCTGGCCACTCGATCTCGCTCCCGTCCTCACTAGCAGTTTCGGCGAGTACCGGCCCGGACGTTTCCACGCCGGGATCGATCTGGCCACCGGCGGCCGCACCGGCGCCGCCTGCCATGCGGTGGGCGACGGGTCGGTGGTCCGCATGCGCATGTCGCCCTACGGGTATGGCAAGGCCCTCTACGTGCAGCTCGACAACGGTCCGCTCGTCGTTTATGCGCATCTGTCGCGGTTCGCCGCACCGATGGCCGCCCGGGCGCGCGCCGAGCAACGTCGTGGCCAGCGCTACACCTTCGATGTCAACTTGCCGCCCGGTGAAATGCGCGTTCAACGCAATACGGTGATCGCTTGGAGTGGCGACACCGGCATCGGCGTGCCGCACTTCCATTTCGAATTGCGCGATGGCGATGTGGCGCGCAATCCGCAGACCGCCGGGTTTCCGGTTCACGACACCATGGCTCCGGCGATCAGTGAAGTGAGTGTCGTGCCGCT
>JBDTLY010000498.1:0-2513 GCA_039934535.1 Casimicrobiaceae bacterium
CCGCGATGTTCTACGGCGACGGGATGATCACGCCGGCGATCTCGGTGCTGGGCGCCGTCGAAGGGCTCGAGATCATCGCGCCGCAGCTCCACCCCTTCATCGTTCCGGTGACCCTCGTCATCATCGTCGCGCTGTTCGCGATCCAGAAGCGCGGCACGGCGCGCGTGGGTACCCTCTTCGGCCCCGTGATGTGTACGTGGTTCGTCGTGCTCGCGGTGCTGGGCGGGGTCGAGGTCGTCGGCAATCCGGAAGTGCTGCGGGCGCTCAACCCCGCGTACGCGATTTCGTTCATCGAATCCACACCGCGCATCGCGTTCCTGACCCTGGGCGCGGTCGTGCTCGCGGTCACCGGCACCGAGGCGCTGTACGCGGACATGGGCCACTTCGGCGCCTCGCCGATCCGCCGCGCGTGGCTCCTCTTCGTGATGCCGGCGCTCGTCCTCAACTATTTCGGGCAGGGCGCGCTGCTGCTCGGGGATCCTTCGGCGATCAAGAACCCGTTCTACCTGCTGGCGCCGCAGTGGGCGCTGATCCCGCTCGTGATCCTCGCCACCTGCGCGGCGGTGATCGCGTCGCAGGCGGTCATTTCCGGAGCGTTCTCGCTGACGCGCGCGGCCATCCAGATGGGGTACTGTCCGCGCCTGAAGCTCCTGCACACCTCCGAGCGCCAGATCGGCCAGATCTACGTCCCGTTCATAAACTGGATGCTGTTCGTCGCGGTGCTGCTCCTCGTGCTGGGATTCCGGAGCTCGGACAACCTCGGTGGCGCGTACGGGATCGCGGTGACGCTCGCCATGATGATCGACTCGGTGCTGATCTTTTTCGTGATGCGCAGGGTCTGGCACTGGGGCCTGCCGCTCGCCCTCGCCCTGGCGCTGCCGCTCGGCGCCATCGACCTCGCGTTTCTCGCGTCGAACGCGCTCAAGATTCCGGACGGCGGCTGGTTCCCGCTGCTGGTGGGCGCGGCGGTGTTCACGCTGCTCACGACGTGGAAGCGCGGCCGCGCGCTGCTGATGGAGCGCCTGAACGAGGATTCGATGCCGCTCGACGTGTTCATCGAAAGCATCACGTCAAGCCCGCCGACGCGCGTGCCCGGGACGGCGGTGTTCCTGACGTCGACGGTTGACCGCGTCCCGCATGCGCTCTTGCACAACCTCAAGCACAACAAGGTGCTCCACCACCAGGTCGTGTTCCTCACGGTGCACACCCGGGACATTCCGCGCGTGCCCATCGCCGAACGCATCGCCGTGCGCGACCTCGGCTGCTCGTTCTGGGGTCTCGAGGCGAGCTACGGATTCACGGAGGAGCCCGACGTGCCCAAGCTCCTCGACATGTGCGAGGTGCACGGACTCGATTTCGACACGATGGACACCTCGTTCTTCGTCTCGCGAGAGACGCTGATTCCGGCGGTGGCCCCCGGCATGGCGCTCTGGCGCGAGGGCCTCTTCGTCGCCATGTCGAAGATGGCGGTGAAGGCGACCGACTTCTTCAACGTGCCGACGAACCGCGTGGTCGAATTGGGCACGCAAGTAGAACTCTAAAAAAACGCCGGCACCGGGAAACCCGGATGCCGGCGTTGTTGCGTGCGTCGTGCGATCAGTTCGCCGCCATCTGCACTTTCATGGTCTTGATGGCCTTGCTCTCGATCTGGCGGATCCGCTCGGCGGAAACGCCGTACTCGGTCGCAAGGTCCTGCAGCGTCGCGGGGTCCTCCTCGCGCAGCCAGCGGGCCTCGATGATCCGGCGGCTGCGGTCGTCGAGCTTCGCGAGCGCGCGCGAAAGACCCGCGGACCGGTTCCTCGCGGTCTCCTCGCGAACGAGGATCTGCACGGGCTCGTCCTCGCGGTCGGACATCAACCAGTCGATCGGCGATACGGACGACCCGTCGTCGTCGGACTTCTGCGGGTCGAGCGCGATGTCGCGCCCCGAGAGGCGCGTTTCCATCTCGACGACTTCCTCGGGCTTGACCCCGAGGTCCTTCGCGATCGCCCGCGCTTCGTCCGGCGAAAGGCTCGCGGTCGACTTCTTCATGCTGCGCAGGTTGAAGAACAGCTTGCGCTGCGCCTTGGTGGTCGCGACCTTCACGAGCCGCCAGTTGCGCAGGATGTACTCATGGATTTCGGCGCGGATCCAATGCAGCGCGAACGACACGAGGCGCACGCCGCGTTCGGGGTCGAACCGCCGCACGGCCTTCATGAGGCCGACGTTGCCTTCCTGGATCAGGTCGGCCTGCGGCAATCCGTAGCCGCGGTACTGACGGCTGACGGCGACGACCAGCCGCAGGTGCGACATCACGAGCTCGCGCGCCGCGACGACGTCGTTGTCGCGCTGGAGCCGGCGCCCGAGGGCCGTCTCCTGTTCCGCCGTCAGCAGCGGGAAGCGGTTGACCGCCTGGATGTAGTGATCCAGGCTCCCCAGCGAGGCCGGGGTGGGGAATGCCAACGTGGTAACCGACATCGACAGCTCCTTTCGATGGTGCCGACGGGATGTATCGCGAGTGCCTCTCGTCGTCG
>JBDTLY010000499.1:0-2511 GCA_039934535.1 Casimicrobiaceae bacterium
GCGCGCCGCGTGGGAGCCGATCCAGGCGCGGCTGATGGCGCTGTCGTCGTTCAACCCCGAAATCCGCAGCCTGCAGCGGCTCATCGTCGGTTTCGCCGACGACGTCGATCTCGACGGCAACGGGCGCATCCTCGTGCCGCCCGCGTTGCGCGAGTACGCATCGCTTGCGCATCACGTGGTCCTCGTGGGACAGGGCAACAGGTTCGAGTTGTGGGACGCGGCGAAGTGGAACGACGAGACCGCGCGCGCGATCACGTTCCCGTCCGGCGGCCTGCCGCCCGAGCTCGACGGCTTCTCTCTCTGATGCCCGATGGCGTCCACGTCCCCGTCCTGCTCGAAGAAGCCGTCGCCGCGCTGGCCGTGCGCCCGGACGGGGTCTACGTCGACGCAACCTTCGGCCGCGGCGGACATACGCGCCGCATCCTCGACCTGCTCGGCCCGTCCGGACGACTCGTCGCGCTCGATCGCGACCCCGACGCCGAAGCCGCAGCCAACGCCATCGACGACCTGCGCTTCACGTTTCGCCGCGCGTGGTTCTCCGACCTCACCGCGGTGCTCGCGGAACTCGGGATCGGCGCGATCGACGGCGCGCTGCTCGACCTCGGCATTTCATCTCCCCAGATCGACGATCCCGCGCGCGGCTTCTCGCTGCGCGGCGATGGTCCGCTCGACATGCGGATGGACCCGACGCGCGGCGAATCCGCGGCCGATTTCCTCGCCCGCGCCGACGTGCGCGAATTGACGGAGGTGATACGCGACTATGGTGAAGAACGGTTTGCTCAATCGGTTGCAAGAGCAATTGTTGCGGGTCGCGCGGTCGCGCCCCTCGTCCGGACGCGGCAGCTGGCGGCCCTCGTGGCCCAAGCCGTCCGCACGCGCCCGCGGGGTGATCGGAGTCAGGATCCGGCCACGCGGACCTTCCAGGCTCTCCGGATTTTCGTCAATCGGGAACTCGCGGAACTCGCGCTGATGCTGCCGCGTGCGGTGCGGCTCATGAATCCCGGCGGCCGCCTCGCGGTAATCAGCTTCCATTCGCTCGAAGACCGCATCGTGAAACGTTTCTTCGCCTCGTCATCGCAGCCGTTCGGCGGCGACCCCCGCCTCGAGCGGATGGCGATCGCCACGGCGGCGCTTCCCGGCGCGCCGCTGGCGTTGATCGGTCGCGCGATCCGGCCCGAGGAGCGCGAAGTCGACGCCAATCCGCGCGCGCGCAGCGCGACGCTGCGCGTTGCCGAGCGCACGACGCATCCGATTCCGCCGGAATTCGGCGCCGACACGGGCGCGTGAGCGAACCATGGTGCGCGTGAACCTCCTGCTGCTGGCACTCCTCGTCGCCTGCGGGGTGTCGCTCGTCACGTCGCGTCACCAGGCGCGCAAGCTGTTCGTCGACCTCGAGCGGGCGCAGGCCGACGCGCGTAATTTCGAGATCGAGTACGGTCAGCTTCAGCTCGAGCAGTCGACATGGGCGATGCCGGCGCGGGTGGAGAAGATCGCGCGCACGTCGCTCGGCATGGAGCTGCCGAACGCAGCGCGCGTCGAGATCGTTCCGGCGGGAGGCGACAAGTGAGGGCCAACGCGGCGAGCCTGCGGCGCGGCACGGCGCCGCCGCCGGCGCTGCCGCGCTTCCGGGCACCCGTGCTATTCGGCGCGCTGGTGCTCGTGTTCGCGATGCTGGCCGGCCGCTCGGTTTACCTGCAATGGTTCGACAACGTGTTCCTGCAGGAGCAGGGCAGCGCGCGCTACAGCCGCGAGCTCGTGGTCCCCGCGCATCGCGGCCGCATCGTCGACCGGCTGGGCGAGCCGCTCGCGATCTCGACGCCGGTCAAGTCGCTGTGGGTGTTTCCGGCGAAGGTCAACGCGACGCCGGCGCAACTCGCCGAGCTTGCGCGCGTGCTCGAAATCTCGCCGCAGACGTTGCAGCTGCGGCTCGATCCTGACGAGGACTTCGCCTATCTCGCGAAGCAGCTGTCGCCGGAGGTCGCCGAGCGCGCGATGGCGCTGCGGATCGCGGGCCTCAACGAGCAGAACGAATATCGCCGCTACTACCCCGCAGGCGACACGATGAGCCATATCCTGGGCTTCACCGGCGACCGCGACGTCGGGCAGGAGGGGATCGAGCTCGCGCAGCAGGAATGGCTGGGCGGCCATCCCGGCAGCCGCCGCGTGATCATCAACCGCCGCGGCGACGCCGTCGAGGACGTCGAGGCGATCCGCGCGCCGCAGGCGGGCCGCGATCTGGCGCTCGCGATCGACGCGCGGCTGCAGCACATCGCGTTCCGCGAACTGAAGGCGGCCGTCGAGTTGAACAAGGCGAAGGCCGGCGGGCTCGTGATCCTCGACGCGCAGACCGGCGAGATCCTGGCGCTCGCGAACTGGCCGACATACAACCCCAATGCGCGCAACCGCGTCGCGCGCGACAAGATGCGTAACCGGGCGCTGACCGACGTGTTCGAGCCGGGGTCGACGCTGAAGCCGTTCACGATCGCGGCCGCGCTGGAAGCGGGCAAGATC
>JBDTLY010000500.1:0-2504 GCA_039934535.1 Casimicrobiaceae bacterium
GCTTGATGAACTCCATCCGGATGCCAATCGCATCCATGCTCTTCTTCCAGACTTCGTCGAAGAGCCGGCCTTCGGTGTCGGTCGTTGATCCCCGCGAGAGCACCAGCGGCGACCCGTCGGGCCGTTCGCGATAGCCGTCGCCGTCGCGGTCCTTGTAGCCGAAGCGGTCGAGCAATGCGCGGGCAGCCGCCGGATCGTAGGCGTTGAGCCGCGGCGCATTCGGATCGTGGCCGAGCAGTCCCGGCGCGATCGGCTGCGTCGCCGGCACCGCCTGCCCCTGCCGGATCACGCGGATCTCGTCGGGCACGTTGTACGCCATCGCGATCGCCCGCCGCAGCGCGATCTTGTCCGGCGTATAGCCGCCGACGACCGGATCGTCCATGTTGAAGTAGGTGTAGAAGAACGCCGGTTCCAGATCGTGATTGAACGTCACGTTCTGGCGCGCATATTCGGGCTTGAGCGCACCGTTCTCGAGCACGCTGTTCGTCAGGTCCAGCGGCAGGTGCAGATAGTCGATCTGCCGCGAATTGAACGCGAGCAGCCGCGGGTTGCTTTCCTCGATGATCGACACCTCCACCTGCCCGATCATCGGCAGACGCTTGCCCGCGTTGACCCGCACCGCGGCGCTCTCCGCCGGATCGGCCGACGCCGGGTAGTACTCCTCGCGATAGCCGGGGTTCGCAACGAGGGTGATCCTGCTGCCACGGCGCCAGTCCTTGAGCATGTAAGCGCCGGTGCCCACCGGATGGTCCATCGCCCTGCCGTTCTGCGGGTTGGCATAAGCTTCGATGACCTCGCGCGCCACGGCAGACAGCGCATTGGTCGTCATCTGCTCGACCAGCAGATAGTCGGGCTGGACCAGCTTGACCTGCAGCGTGTAGCGGTCGAGTGCCTGCAACCCTTCCATCCTCGCGTCGTAGTCGAACTTGCCGGTCGCCGTCGCGCTGGCGATGATCGCATCGGCACCGACGATCTTGCCGTTGAGGATGAGGTTCCATGCGGAGTGGATGCGCGGATCCAGCAACCGTTTCCAGCTGTAGACATAATCCTCGGCGACGAGCTCGCGTGGCTTGCCCTTGAACACCGGATCAGCGGCGAAATGGATGCCCTTCTTCAGCTTGATGACAAGTGTACGTCCGCCGTCGCGGATCTCCGGCAGCCCGTCGGCTGTCGACGGCACGAGTTCGTATGGCCGCTTCAGGAAGTCGTACTGATACAGCGAATCGAAGATGCTGCGGCAGATGCGGGTCGAATACGCGTCCGAAATCCCGTGCGGGTCGAAACCGGTGACGTCGACCGGAAACGCCACGCGCAATACTTTCGATGGATCGGCGGCCTGCGCCACCACCGCGACGGCGGCGCACAGTATCGCCAGCGCCAGTCGATAGAGAAATGCGTTCATCATGCCTCCTTGAACGGTTTCGATATTACCGCGGCCGCCCGTTCCACGTTGAAGTCACCGGACGTGCCGCACGCCCAGCCGTGGAAACACCGGGTCTTGCCGCCCACCCGGCACCGCCGCCGATTCCGATGCCGGCCGGCGGAACCCGGCCGATTCGTTTCCCGCGCTTGACGACGGCAGCAACAAGGCGGAAGCTTTGCCGCGGCTTACCTGCCGAAACCCAGTCATCGAAGACAATAAGGGGATGCAAACCATGAATCCGGGAACACTCTTCAGAGGCACGCTCGCTTCGCTGGCATCGCTGGCCAGCGTGTCGGCCGCGCTCGCCGGGACGTTCGTCTACGTGTCCAACGCCGACGATGGCGACATCAGCACCTACGCCATGCAGGCTGACGGCACGTTGACGCCGGGTCCGCGCGTAAAGGCGGGCGCGACAGTGATGCCGATGGTCGTGAGCCCCGATCGCCGCTTTCTGTTCGCGGCCGTACGCTCCAAGCCGTTTTCGGTACACACGTTCGCGATCGATCCCGGCACCGGCGCGCTAAAAGCCTCGTCGGTGTCCCCGCTGGCTGAGAGCTTTCCCTACATTTCGCTCGACAAGACCGGGCGCTACCTGCTCGGCGCCTCGTACGGCGGGCACCTGATCAGCGTCAACGCCGTGGGCGCCGACGGGCGCGTCTCCGCCGAACCGCTGCAGGTCATCCCGGTGGGGCGCAATGCACATTCGATCCGCACCGACGAGAGCAACTCGTTCGTCTACGTGCCGACGCTGGGCACCGACCAGGTATACGAGTTCACGTTCGATGCGAAGACCGGCCGGCTGGCATCGAATACCCCGTCGGCGTTCCTGATGAAGGCGTCGACCGGACCGCGCCACTTTGTTACTTCGAGCGACAACAAGTTCGTCTACGTGTTGAGCGAACTGCTTGGCACGGTGACGACGTTCGCGCTCGACAGCAAGACCGGCTTGCTCAGCGAAGTCAGCTCCGCCTCGGGCTTGCCTGCCGACACAAAGCTCGGCCCCGGCGCGCCGCGCGGTGCCGTCGGCGCGCCCGGCGGACCACCGCCGCGCAATACCGACAACGACGTGTGGGCCGCAGAC
>JBDTLY010000501.1:0-2500 GCA_039934535.1 Casimicrobiaceae bacterium
TCCGAGCCAAATGCAAGGCGCCGTTGCGCAGCAAGGGTGCGTCCCCTTGCAAGCAACGGCAACGCGGCAGTTGGTTCGGATAGCTCGCCAGACACTATCGATTCCTCCGTTACAGGTCACCAGGAGCAACGTCAGGGTGCCTTGAGCTTGACGGTGTAGAGCGTGAGCGGAAGCGCGGAATTCTTGTCGAACAGCGCACCGGCTTCGAGGCCCGCCCTGGCGACCGCGGAAGCGGTTTTCAGGCGCGGGTAGAGCGCCTGCATGGCGCCCAGCGCGAACTCGCGCCCTGACCCCGCCGACCAGTACCGCGTGTACTCGAACACTTCACGCATCGAGAATACGCCGAAGATCCCGTGTTCGTTCGCGATGAGTGCCGTGATCTGCGTGGACTCGTAGGGATCGTCCTCCTCCTCCTTCGGGTTGAGGAAGTGCTGCTCCTTGAGGATCGGATGCAGCTTGCGAAACGTCTCGAAGATCGCGAACTTGTTGGAGAAATCGAGCGGCTCCTGCCGCCGCAGCAGGCTCTCGAACACAAGCTGGTGGGCGGCCGAGCCGCACAGCCCGATGTACGTGCCGCGGTAGTGCACGATCTTGTCGAACGTCCGGTCGTGCTCTGCGGCGAGGCGCGTGTCGCCGAACGTCGTGAGCGAGTCGGCGGCGATGGCAATTTCGTCGCCCTTGCGGACGACAACGAGTGTGGTCATGGAACGGCGGGGACCTTGCGCAAAACGGGATGTACGTGGATGCCGGGCCGGCCTGACGGCCAGCGCAGCGGATGGTGCAATTATACGCGACGAAGGACGCCAGCCACCTTCGCGCGAGAGCACGCCCGGATTCGCGCAATGCTCGCACAGCACTCGTCTTCTCGTGGCCTTTTCACAGCGGCGGCGCGCGGCCGCTTATGCCAACTGAGGCCGCCGCTCATACTTCGTCTTGTACTACCTCGTTGAAAAACGCGGGAAAGGTTTCTTCCCGCGCTTTTCAACGAACTCCCCTCCCGCGTTTTTCGACGAAAGGGGCGGCAACCGCGCGCGCGTCCATGTGCGCACGGCCCACGCGAGGAACTCGCTCGCCGAAGCCGGTCGCGCGTCGGGATGGCGCTGGTCGAGAAACCGCCACGCCGCAAGCAGCGTCGGCACCGGATCGTCCGGCAGCGGCTGCGCGTGCGTCTGCTTCGACAGTTTCTCGCCGGCACGGTTGAGGGCGACCGGCACGTGCAGATATTCGGGTGTGGGCACGCCGAGCAATTGCTGCAGATAGATCTGGCGCGGCGTGGAGGCGAGCAGGTCAGCACCGCGCACGATCGTCGTCATGCGCTGCAGCGCATCGTCGACGACCACCGCAAGCTGATAGGCGAAGAGCCCGTCGGCGCGGCGGACGACGAAATCGCCGACGTCGCGCGCGAGGTCCTGCCGCTGCGGCCCCTGCAGCCGATCGCCGAACGTGATCGTCGCCGCGTCGACGCGCACACGCTGCGCTCGTCCGCTGCGCTCGCCGCCAATGCCCGCGCGGCAGGTGCCGGGATAGACGCGCTCGCCCGCCGCACCGAGCGGCGCCGACTCGAGCTCGCGCCGGGTGCACGCGCATGGGTACACAAATCCGGAGGCGGCAAGTTGCGCCAGCGCTCGTTCGTAATCCGCGCTGCGCTCCGACTGCCGGACGACCGGGCCGTCCCACGCCAGGCCGTAGCGTGTGAGCGCGTCCAGGATCGCGGTCTCGGCGCCGTGGCGGCTGCGGGGCTCGTCGACATCCTCGATTCGCACCAGCCATTCGCCGCCGGCTGCGCGCGCATCGCAATAGCTCGCCAGTGCCGCGACGAGCGACCCGAAGTGCAAGGGGCCGGTTGGCGACGGCGCGAAACGGCCGCGATAGCGGTGCGGGTGCGGCGGTTGCGGCGCTTCCGGAGCCGCGCTCACCGTGCCGTCGAGCCGCCGACCGCGTTGGCGGCCGTCGCGACCGGCGCGTAGGCGAAGTAGCGGTTGGCGGCGGCCATGACAGCCATCGGGTAATCGGGCTGGCCGAGGCTGCCGTTGTAGCGGCCGAGCGCGCGGTAGTAATCGCCCTTCTCGAGATCCACGAGATAGTGGCGAAAGATCACCGCGCCGTAGCGCAGGTTCGTGCGCAGGTTGAAGAGATTCTGTTCGGTGCCGCCGAGCAGCGTGACCCAGAACGGCATCACCTGCATGTAGCCGCGCGCGCCCGCCGTGGAGATCGCGTATTTCTTGAAGCCGCTCTCGTGGTAGATCACGCCGAGCATGATCTGCGGATCGAGACCGGCGCGCACCGCTTCGTAGTGCACGGTCGCGAGGAGCTCGCGCCGTTCGCGCTCGTCCGGCATCCGGTGCGCGATGCGCCGCGACATCTCCGCGAGCCACGGCTGCAGGTCGGGCCGGTTCGCGTAGTCGGCCGGGACCGGCGCATCGGCAATGGCCTTGGCGAGGCCCGCCACGACCGAGGCCGCCAGCTGCTCTTCCTGTTGCGCGCCTGCGGCGGCCGGCAA